>CAZBZD010000004.1:0-27996 GCA_964496295.1 uncultured Rhodanobacteraceae bacterium
TGACGTGGCCGGGCATGACCGGTTCCGCTGATGCCAAAAGCGCATCTTATCAGGCCGCCTTCCCCCCGCAGGAACATGTGCCACACTGGATGCATGTCCGCACCGACGATCCACGACTGGCCCCTGCCCTACGACACGGCGCTGGCCGAACGCCCGCTGTCGGCCGTCGACCTGGTGGTGATCCACTGCACCGAACTGCCCGACATGGCCATGGCCCGCGAATACGGCGAGCGCGTGCTCCACGACGACGGCACCGGCAACAGCGGGCACTTCTACATCGACCGCGGCGGCGCCACGTACTGCTTCGTGGGCGAACACCGCGTGGCGCACCACACGCGCGGCTTCAATCCGCGCTCGATCGGCATCGAACTGGTCAACACCGGGCGTTACCCGGACTGGCTGGACTCGCGCCACCAGGACATGCGCGAACCCTATCCGCAGGCGCAGATCGACAGCCTGGTGGCGCTGCTCGACAAGCTCGCCGACGAGATCCCGTCGCTGGCGCTGATCGCCGGCCACGAAGACCTGGACACCGCGCGCGTTCCGGCCAGCGACGATCCCGGGCAGACCGTCCCGCGCAAACGCGACCCCGGCCCGCTGTTTCCCTGGGACGAGGTCCTCGCGCGTTGCCGTCTCGAGCGCATGCCGCGGCTATAATGGCGCCTCCCCGCGAAGGACGTACCACCGCATGAGCCCATCCCGCGTCGTCGAACTGGTCGACCTGCTGACCCTGGAACGCCTGGAAGACAACATCTTCCGCGGCCAGAGCCGCGACATCGGCACCCGCTACGTGTTCGGCGGCCAGGTGCTGGGCCAGGCCCTGTCGGCGGCACAGCAGACCGTCGACCCGGCCCGCCAGGCGCACTCGCTGCACGGCTACTTCCTGCGCGCCGGCGACATCGAGGCGCCGATCGTCTACCAGGTCGAGCGTGCCCGCGACGGCCACAGCTTCTCGGTGCGCCGCGTGGTGGCCATCCAGCACGGCCAGACCATCCTCAACTGCGCGGTGTCGTTCCAGATCGAGGAAAAAGGCTTCGAGCACCAGGCCAGCATGCCCGAGGTGCCCAAGCCGGAGGACATCGACCCGCAGCCGCCCATGACCACCGACCAACTGGCCAGGTTCCCGGTCAAGCTGCAGCGCTGGCTGGGCATGGACAGCCCGTTCGAGTTCCGCAAGGTGTGGCCGCGCAACGAATTCAAGCCGGAAAAGCGCCCGCCCTACCAGCACATCTGGTTCCGCCTGACCGACACGGTCGACACCTCGCCGATGCTGCAGCGCGCGCTGCTGGCCTACGCCTCGGACTTCCACCTGATCGGCACCGTCACCCTGCCGCACGGCATCTCCTATCTCAGCCACAACGTGCAGATGGCCAGCCTCGACCACGCCATGTGGTTCCATCGCCCGTTCCGCGTCGACGAATGGCTGCTGTACACCTTCGACAGCCCGACCGCGCAGGGTGCGCGGGGCCTGGCGCGCGGCACGATCTTCAAGCGCGACGGCACCCTGGTGGCGTCGACCGCGCAGGAAGGCCTGGTGCGTCTTCGCGACGACGATTGAGGCAGCGCCGGCCGATGCCGGATAAAATGCCCGCATGCGCGAAATCTACACTTCCCCCCGGCCGGAAAACATCGATCGCATGGTGGCCTTTTTTGCCGAGCACGGCATCGAGACCCGTGTCACCAACCGCTCGGCCTACGACCGCCCCAGCTACACGCGTTTCAGCTACGGCCTCAGCGAGGACCGCTCGCGCTGGGCGCGCGTGGAGGTCAAACATGCCGCCGACCTCACCCGCGCACGCGCGCTGCTGCGCGAAATGGGCATCGCCCCGCTGACCCGCTATGCCGACGAACTGGAAGCCTCGCGCCAGCCGCGCAGGCGCCGTTCGCCGGCGGCCGTGGCAAGCCTGGTGCGCACGCTGCTGCTGGCCGCCGTGGCCGTCGCCATGGTGGTCATGGTGATGAAAATGACCGGCGCGTTCTGAACCGCCGCGATCGACCATGCCGGTGCAAGCCTCCGCCAACCCGCCCTGCTGCCTGACCATCGCCGGCTCCGATTCCGGCGGCGGCGCCGGCATCCAGGCCGACATCAAGACTTTCCACGCGCGCGGCACGCACGGCCTGTGCGTCGTCACCGCGATCACCGCCCAGAACACGCGCGGCGTCACGGCCGTGCACAAGGTGCCGCCCGAGCACATCCTGCACCAGCTCGAGGCCGTGTTCGACGATTTCCCCGTCGCCGCGGTCAAGATCGGCATGCTGGGCGATGCCGCCACCACGAAACTGGTTGCCCGCGAAATGCGCCGTTACCGGCCGCACCAGCTCGTGGTCGACCCGGTCATGGTGGCCACCAGCGGCGCGCGCCTGCTGGACGACGACGCCGTGGACGCCATGGTCCGCGAGTTGATCCCCCTGGCCGACATCCTCACTCCCAACCTGCCCGAGGCCGAGGCGCTGCTCGGGTACCGCATCGAGACGCCCGCCGACCACGAGCGCGCCGGCGCCGACCTGCGCGGCATGGGCGCGCGCGGCGTCCTGCTCAAGGGCGGCCACGGCCGCGGCCACGAGGTGACGGACCGCTTCTGCGATGCCGACGGCGTCATCACCCTGGCGCATCCGCGCCTGCCGGTGGAAGGCCACGGCACCGGCTGCACGCTGTCCTCGGCGCTGGCCGCCGAACTGGCCAAGGGGCTGTACCCGCGCCAGGCCGTGCGCAACGCGGTCGACTACGTGCAACGCGCCCTGGCCGCCGCCCATGCGCCCGGCAAGGGCGGCCTGCACGTCCTGCGCCACTGAAGGAACGCCGCCAGCCCGGCCGGCTTTGCGCCGCCGGTTTGCCTGTCGTGTCCGCGCGGTTCAAACTCGGCCTGTTGACGTGCCGCGACGCACCCTCGGACCCGCCACGCGGGCATGCCGGTGCCCGGTCGCCGTCGGCACGTCCTCTTCCCCCTGCCACACGAAAAAGGTGATCCCCATGCCCCGTCGAATCCAGTATTACCGCCGCAAGGACGCCATCCAGCCGCTGCTCGACATCACCGCCCTGGTGCACGACTCCGGGCTCGAGGCGCCGCTGCTGGAGCTGGTGTTCATGCGCGCTTCGCAGCTCAACGGCTGCGCCTACTGCATGGACATGCACAGCAAGGACGCCCTGGCCGCCGGCGAGGACAGCAAGCGCCTGTTCGTGCTGCCGGCCTGGCGCGAGGCCGATTTCTACTCCGAGCGCGAACGCGCCGCCCTGGCCTGGACCGAAGCGGTCACCCGCCTGGACCCGCTCCACGGCGTGTCCGACGAAGTCTACGACCAGGCCCGTGCCGTGTTCAGCGAGGACGAGCTGATCGACCTCAACATGGCCGTGATCGCCATCAACGGCTGGAACCGCCTGGCCATCCCGTTCCGCAGCGAGCCGGGAACCTACAAGCCGGCATCCCGCTAGGAACGCCCCGCAGGCAACCTCGAAAACCCCGGTTGCCCGCGTCCGTTCAGGCGGCCCCGGAAGCGCGCAACACGTCCGCCGCCGCACCCGCATGTCCGGGGGCATGCGGGTGCGGCGGCAGACGATAGCGCTCGTTGAAATAGGCCCAGCTCGGCCACAGCGCGTGCGCCAGGGCTTCCTCGGCCAGCGCCGCATCCACCGCCTGCTCGTGCATCGAGGCATCGACCGGGTCGTGGCCGAACTGGCGCGGCGGGCGGTACGGTTCGCTGACCAGCAGGCGGTCGTCCTTGAGGTAACCGTGGTTGTCGCCGTACTGCATGATCGCCCGGCCCGGACGGAAGCGCGTGAGGTCGGCGCCGGGCATCGGATGCACGCTGCTGATGCCGGCCAGCGACAGCAAGGTCGGCGCCAGGTCCGCCTGGCTGGTGATGCCCTCGTCGCGTCGCGCTTCCACGCCGGCGCCGAGGAAAAGCGCCGGGATGTGGAAATGCCGCACCGGCACCAGGCAGGCGCCGCACACGCGCGCATCGTGGTCGGCCACCACCAGGAACACGGTGTCGTCCCAGTACGCGGATTGCCGCGCGCGCTCGAAGAAGCGCCCGATCGCCCAGTCCGCGTAGCGCACCGTGTTTTCCACGCTGGCCGCCTCGCCACGTGGTTCGATGCGTCCGGCCGGATATTCCCAGGGCGAATGGTTGGTGACGCTGAAGGCCACGGTCAGGGTCGGCTCGTCGCCGTCACCGGACAGGCGCCGATGCACTTCGTCGAACATGTCCTCGTCGGAGGCACCCCACGAACCGACGAACTTCGGTTTTTCCCCGAACTTCGGCCGGTCGATCACCTCGTCGAAACCGTTGCCGAGGAAAAACCCCTTCATGTTGTCGAAGTGCGCCTCGCCGCCGTAGACGAAGCGCGAGTGGTAGCCGAACCGGCCGAGCAGATCGCCGAGCGAGAAAAAGTCGCGCTGGCTGCGCGGCAGCTTGAATACCGCATCGGCCGGCGTCGGCAGAAAGCCCGACACGATGGCCTCCAGCCCGCGCACCGAACGCGTGCCGGTGGCGTAGTTGCGCGCCAGCAGCCAGCCCTGGTCGGCCAGCGCGTCGAGCTCGGGCGTGTAGCCCTTGCCGCCCAGGCAGCCGGTGAATTGCGCGCCGAGGCTTTCCTCGACGATGACGACGATGTTGCGCGGACGCTCGTGCGTGGCCGTGGCCACCTGCCGGTGCAGGATCGGCCGCTCCGGATCCGGCAGCATCGTGTCGTTGCCCGACGCCGCGCGCACGACCTCGCGCATGCGCGCTTCGTCCATCCTGCCGTAGACCGCGGATGCCGGCTTGTCGTCGCGCATGTCCCTGACCGCGTTGGCCACCACGAAGGCGGAATTGAGCGGCAGCATGTTGACCATCGCATCGCTGCTGAAGGCGACATGCGCGGCATTCAGCGGTCGGTGGCCGAGCGTGCCGCGCCCGGCCAGGAACAACACCACGAACAGGCCGGCCGTCAACGCCGCCCGTGCCCACAAATCCAGCTCGGGCACCGGCGCCGGACGCACGATCCAGCTCATGCCGAGCCAGCCCAGCACGGCCCACAGCAGCAGCCCGCCGGCCAGCACCGGCTTGTAGCCCTGCCAGAGCATGCTGCCGACCTCGCGCGGACTGGTCAGATAGGCCACGAACAGGCGATTGGGCCGGCTGTCGTATTCGACGATGAATTGCGGCGTGGCCACCTCCAGCAACACCAGGACCAGCCACCAGGCACCGAACCAGTACTGCGTGATCGCCTGCGCCCAGCCGTGCATGCCGATCCACGGCGCGAACAGCAACGGAAAGCCCGCCACCATGGCCAGGAAACTGGCATCGATGCGCAACCCGCCCAGCAGGATCGGCCACAGGCCGCCGGCCGCGCGCACGCGCTCGTGCTGCCAGATACACAGGCACAAACGGCTGGCCAGCAACAACAGCGCGGCCGCCACCAGAAAACGCCACCCCAGGTCGAGCACGGTGTCCCCCCGAATGCATGAACCAGGCATCGGCCGGATCACGCGGACGATGCCGCCGTTTCCCGTCGCCATCGCGAAACGGAACCGGCTCGTGCGCGCCCGTTGCCCCCGCAGCAGACGCGGCCCTGACTATGACCGGTTGTCGCTCGCCTCGCAAGCGATCCCGGCCGCGCGCCGGCCCCCGGTCCGGGCTGTCGGGCTCATGCCCGGTGGCGCTCGGCCATGGCCTCGACCGAATACACCGACACCACGCTGTCGACCAGCGCGTCGCGCGCCGCGGCGTCATGCGGCCACGACTGCCCCCCGTCGAGAATGAGCGTCGCCAGCCCGTGCACCAGCGCCCAGGCCGCCAGGCTGGCTTCGCCGGCCCACTGCCCTGCCCCCGCATCCTCGGCCCGCCGCGCCACGGCTTCCCGGATCGGCACGTAACTGGCAGCGCGCGCCGCCTGCAGCGCGGCATCCCCGGTCGCAGCCAATGCGGCGCCGAACATCAACCGGAAGCGCATGGGATGTTCGAGCGCGAACGCCACGTAGGCCCGCGCCAGCCGCAGGGTCAACGGCGCGTCGGCCGCCCCGCTTCGTCCGGCCTCGTGCAGGCAGTCGGTCAGGCATTCGAAACCGCGTGTGGCGACGGCGGCAAGCAGGGCCCGGCGGTCTTCGAAATGCGCGTACGGCGCGGCCTGGCTGACGCCGATGCGCCTGGCCACCGCGCGCAAGCTGAGCTTGTCGAGGCCCTGCTCGACCAGCAATGCCTCGGCGGCGTCGACCAGTGCCTGTTTCAGGTGGCCATGGTGATAAGGCTTCGGTGCGGTATTGGTGCCGGGCATGCACTCATGCTACACCAAACTTGACGGTGTAAAGATCAATGCGTAATCTTTACGCTGTCAACATCACCCGGGGTTGCCCATGTCCTACCCGTTGTTGAAAACGCTGCACGTGCTCGGCGCCGTCCTGTTCCTCGGCAACATCATCGTCACGGCAGTCTGGAAATCCCTTGCCGACCGCACCCGCAACGCGGTGGTGATCGGCTTCAGCCAGCGCCTCGTCACCATCACCGACATCGCCTTCACCGCCACCGGCATCGTGCTGCTGGCGTGGACCGGCCCGGTGATGGCTACCCGCTTGGGCGGCATGGGAATCCCCTGGGTAGCCTGGGGGGCGGGGCTTTTCGCGGCAGCCGGCCTAGTGTGGCTGGCCGTGCTGATCCCGGTCCAGATCCTGCAGGCGCGGCTGGCGCGCGGCTTCGCCCACGGCGGCGCCATCCCGCCGCGTTACTGGACACTGGCCAGGATCTGGATGATCGGCGGCATCGCGGCCACATTGCTGCCGCTGGCGGCGCTGGTCGTGATGGTGATGAAGCCCGCCTGAGCCGCAGGCCGCGCATGGCACGGACCCGGCCTGCGCAGGCACGAAAAAAGCCGCGATCCCTCGCGGCTTTTTTCGTGGGCGATTGCGGCCGGTCAGCTCTGGACGCGCTCGATGATGGCGTCGGCGAAGCCGTCGGTGGTGCCCTTGCCGCCCAGGTCCGGCGTGGTGCGGTCACCGGCCTCGATCGTGGCGCGGATGGCCTGGCGCAGGCGGGTGCCCTTGTCGACCATGCCCAGGTGGTCGAGCATCTCGGCCGCGGCCAGCAGCAGCGCGCAGGGGTTGGCCACGCCCTTGCCGGCGATGTCCGGCGCCGAGCCGTGCACGGCCTCGAAAATCGCCGCCTGCTCGCCGATGTTGGCGCCCGGCGCCAGGCCCAGGCCGCCGACCAGGCCGGCGCAGAGGTCGGAAATGATGTCGCCGAACAGGTTGGTGGTGACGATCACGTCGAACTGCTCCGGATCCATCACCAGCTGCATGCAGGTGTTGTCCACGATCAGCTCGTTGTACTTGATCTGCGGGTAGTCCCTGGCGATCTCGCGCGCCACCTCCAGGAACAGGCCCGAAGCGGTCTTGATGATGTTGGCCTTGTGCACCGCCGTGACCTTCCTGCGGCCTTTCTGGACAGCCATCTCGAAGGCGTAGCGCACGATGCGGCTGGCGCCCTTGCGCGTGTTGCGCACCATCGACTGCGCGACTTCGCCGTCCTCGGACAGCGTCTGGCCCTCGGCCAGGTACGCGCCCTCGGTGTTCTCGCGCACGGTGATGATGTCGATGTTGTCGTAGCGCGAGCGCGTGCCGGGAAAGGTCACCGCCGGGCGCACGTTGGCGTACAGGTCGAAGTGCCGGCGCAACTGCACGTTGATGGAGCTGAAGCCCTTGCCGATCGGCGTGGTCAGCGGGCTCTTCAGCGCCACGCCGTGCCTGGCGATCGCGTCCAGCGTCGGCTGCGGCAGCAGCTCGCCCTGCGCTTCCAGCGCGCTGGTGCCGGCTTCGACGAAGTCGTAGTCGAGGCCGCAATCGAGCGCGTCGATCACGCGCAGGGTGGCGGACATGATTTCCGGGCCGATGCCGTCCCCGCGGATCACGGCGATGGTCTTGCTCATGGACAACTCCTCAGGGCGGCACGCGGCGCGCCGATCGATGACAACAGCCGCCCATTATATCGTGATCGCCAAGCGACATGACGGACGGGCATGTGGCGCCCGCGGTTTCTCAGGCGGGAGCGCCGCCGGCGGTATCGTCCAGCAACCGCGCCAGCTCGCCGCTGCGGTCGGCCGTCACCAGCTCGTCGTAGCCGCCGACATGGTGGCCGTTGACGAAAATCTGCGGCACGCTGCGGCGCCCCCGGCTGCGCTCCAGCATCCTGTCGCGTTGCGCCGGGTCGGCATCGACGCGAATTTCGCTCCACTCCAGCCCCCGGGACTTGAGCAGGTTCTTGGCCGCCACGCAGTAGGGGCAGACCCGGGTGGTGTACATCTCGATCTCCGGCACGACAGGCTCCGTTCAGGTTTGCGGACACGATGTCCGCTGATATGGGGCTTCCGCACGCGGACACAAGCGAGGCGGCGATAGTGCATGAACCCGCGCTGGGTTATCGTGGTCTCATGCTCATGATGCACCTCGTATGCCACCCGCCATGCTGACCCGTCGCCTCGTCGCCGGCCTGCTCGGCACCTGTCTCGTCCTGGGCGCGCCAGGCACCCGCGGCCAGGTGCGCCTCCCCGACCTGGGGGGATCGGCGCAGACCGTGCTGTCGCCGCAGGAAGCCAAGCAGTACGGCGCCAGCATGCTGCACCAGATGCGCGCCATGCACATGGTGCTGGACGACCCGCTGGTGCACGACTACCTCAACGACGTGGGCTACCGCCTGGTCGCGCACAGCGACGACCCGTCGCAGAAATTCACCTTTTTCGTCGTCGACACCCCGGTCATCAACGCCTTCGCCGCGCCCGGCGGCTACATCGGCGTCAACGCCGGCCTGATCGACCTGACCCGCAGCGAGGACGAGCTGGCCGCGGTGATGGCGCACGAAATCGGCCACATCACCCAGCACCACCTGGAACGCGCGTTCGAGGCGTCCCGGAAGGATGCGCCGCTGATGGCGCTGGTGCTGCTCGGCGCCATTGCCGCCAGCGCGGCCGACAACAGCCGCGGCTATCCCGTCGGCTACGACGGCTACAGCCAGGGCGGCAGCGACGCCGCGATGGGCGTGCTGGCCGCCGGCATGGGCCTGATCCAGCAGCGCAAGATCAATTTCACGCGCAAGGACGAGATCGAGGCCGACCGCACCGGCATGCACACGCTGGTGTCGGCCGGCTACAACCCCGAGGCCATGGCCAGCTTCTTCAAGCGCATGCAGACCACGCTGGGCAGCAACGACGACATTCCCGCCCTGCTGAAGACCCATCCGGTCACCCTGGCGCGCATTGCCGATGCCAAGGCGCGCGCGCGCATGCTGGAGGACGACGACCATGCGAAGGTTCCGCCCATCAGCCGCAAGCAGTGGGAAAAGATCACCGCCCCGATCCGCTACGTGTCCAACCCCGGCGAACTGCTGTCATCGCCCGGCGACAAGGGCGCCGGGCTCGAGCTGTATGCGCTGATGCGCGAACGCGTGCGCGTGCTCGGCCAGGACGCCTCCAAGGCCGTGGACTACTACCACCGGCGCTGGAACCACCCCGGTTTCGACACGCCCGCCAACCGCTACGGCTACGCCCTGGCGCTGACGCGCGACCAGCAGGCCGGCAAGGCACTGGCGCAGCTCGCGCCGCTCGTGGCCGCCCACCCGGCCAGCCTGCCGCTGCAACTGGCCAAGGCCGACGCGCTGTACCACGACGGTCGCAAGACCGATGCCCTGGCCCTCTACGCCCGCCTCAACGCCGCCACGCCGCACGACCGCGCCATCGTGCTGGCCTATGCCGAGGCGCTCATCCACGACAAGTCGAAGGCCCACGCGCGCAAGGCCGCCGAACTGGTCAAGCCTCTGCTCGACGACGCCGACGAGCCGCAGATCTTCCGGACCTACGCGCGGGCCAGCGAAATCGCCGGCAACAAGGTCGACGCCGGCGAGGCGTGGGCCAATGCCAGCTACCTGTCGGGGCGCCCCTTCGACGCCATGGAACAGCTCAAGCGCCTGCTCGACCGCAAGGACCTCAACTACTACCAGCGCGCCCGCATCCAGGCCGACGTCAACCAGTTGCGGCCCATCCTGCTGGAACTGCAAAAGCGCCACATCGACACCAAGGACCGCGACCAGGGCGGACAGGGGCGGGCCGGCTGATCCCGGCATGATCGTCCGCAGTTGCGTATCATGCGGAACCAACCCACGCCGACACACGACACCATGCTGAAATCCCTGCTGCCCCTGCTGTTGCTGGTTTCGTGGCCGCTCGCGGCCGCGCCGGCGCAGACGCCCGCCCCGGCCACCAGCACGGCCACGGCGCACGAACCGCTGCCCAGGGTGCTGCTGCACACCAGCGAAGGCGACATCACCATCGAGCTGTACCCCAACAAGTCGCCCAAGAGCGTGGCCAATTTCCTGCAATACGTGCGCTCGGACTTCTACGACGGCACGGTCTTCCACCGCGTCATCAAGGGCTATCTCGTCCAGGCCGGCATCTACACCCGCCAGCTCGTGCAAAAGCGCACGCGCGACCCGATTCCGGCCGAATCCGACAACGGCCTGAGCAACCTGCGCGGCACCGTGGCCGTGGCGCGCGGCGCCGATCCCGACTCGGGCACCTCGCAGTTCTTCATCAACCTGGTGGACAACCGCCGCCTCGACTACGTCAACAAGCAGAGCGGCCTGACCTGGGGCTACACCGTGTTCGGCAAGGTCATCAAGGGCATGGACGTGGTGGACAGGATCGGCGACCTGCCGACCCACGCCCAGGGCCCGTTCGCCGGCGACGTGCCCGAGCCGCTGGTGGTGATCGAAAGCGCCAGCGTGATCGGCGAAAAGCCGGCCGACGCCGCCAGCGCGCCCACGGCGGCGGCCAGCATCGCCAAGCCGGCGTCCGCGCCGGCCAGAGACGGGAAGCACTGACCCACGATGGCCACGCTTTTCATCGCCGACCTGCACCTGGACGACAGCCGTCCGCACATCACCACGCTGTTCGAGCAGTATCTGGCCGGGCCCGAAGCCCGCCGGGCCGACGCCCTGTACATCCTCGGCGACCTGGTCGAGGCATGGATCGGCGACGACGACGATGCCGAACTGCCCGCGCGCATCGCCGCCGCCATCCGCGCCCTGGCCGACAGCGGCGTGCCCGTGCACTTCATGCGCGGCAACCGCGATTTCCTGCTCGGCGAGGCCTTCGCCGCGCGCGCCGGCATGCACCTGGTCACCGACGACGCCGTGGTGCACGACATCCAGGGCACGCCCACCCTGCTGATGCACGGCGACACCCTGTGCACCGACGATGCCGCCTACCAGGAGGTGCGCGCCCGCGTGCGTTCGCCCGAATGGGTCCGGCAGGTACTTTCCACGCCGCTGCAAGCGCGCCGCGCGCTGGCCGCCAGGTCGCGCGAGGAAAGCCGCGCGCACACCGGCAGCACCGACGAGACCATCATGGACGTCAACCAGGGTGCGGTCGAAAAGGCCATGCGCGAGGCCGGCGTCACGCGCCTGATCCACGGCCACACCCACCGCCCGGCCATCCACGACTTCGACCTCGACGGACAACCCGCGCAACGCATCGTGCTGGGTGACTGGTACCAGCAGGGCTCGGTGCTCCGGGTCACGCCCGACGGCATCGACCTGCAAGGTTTGCCCGTACCTGCGTAGGGCGGGCAGTGCCCGCCAAAACAATATGCCGGGCATTCCACGACGGGCAGTGCCCGCCCTACGCGACCTCAGCGGAGGTTGCATGCGCCCGGCCTATACTCGGGGCAACGACTGATCCGGAGCCTCGCCATGGGTTTTCTCCAGGACGCCCCGCAACTTCCGCACCCGCTGGACGCCGATCCGCTGCTGCAGCACCTGCTGGCGCATGCGTTGCCGGAAGCGCGGCGCGCGGCCGTCATGCCCGACCTGGAAGCGCTCGCCGACTACGCGTCGACCGCATGGCAGCGACGCCGGACCACCCCGGACGAAACGCCCGTGCACACGCCCTGGGATGCCTGGGGACAACGTGTCGACCGGATCAGCCTGACCACCGCCTGGCGCGAAGGGCCCGCCATCGCGGCACGCCACGGCGTGCTGGCCGCCGGCCACGATGCCGGCGCCGGGGCCACGGCGCGCCTGGAACAGTTCGTCCGCGTGTACCTGTACCACGTTGCCAGTGAGTTCTACACCTGTCCGCTGGCCATGACCGACGGCGCCGCGACGGCCATCAAGGCCAGCGGCAACCGCGAGCTGGCCGAGCGCGCCCTGCCGCATTTCCTCAGCCGCGATCCGGAGGCATTGTGGCTGTCCGGCCAATGGATGACCGAAACCGCCGGCGGTTCGGACGTCGGCAATACCGAAACCGAGGCCCGTCGCGGCGACGACGGCCAGTGGCGCCTGCACGGCCGCAAGTGGTTCACCTCGGCCATCGTCGGCGAGGCGGCGCTGGCGCTGGCGCGTCCGCACGGCAACGACGACCTGGCGCTGTTCTACGTGGAAACCAGGCACGCCGACGGCCGCTGGAACGGCATCACCATCGACCGCATCAAGGACAAGCTCGGCACGCGCGAGCTGCCCACCGCCGAAATCCACCTCGACGGCGTGCCGGCCTGGCCGCTCGGCGACCTGGAGCACGGCGTGCGCCAGATCGCGCCCATGCTCAACGTCACCCGCACCTGGAACGCCGTGTGCGCGGTCGCCGGCATGGCACGCTGCCTGGCCCTGGCCGGCGACTACGCGCGCCGGCGCGAGGCCTTCGGCAAGCGCCTGATCGACCAGCCCCTGCACGCGCGCACCCTGGCCGACATGCAGGCCGAGTTCGCCGGCGCCTTCGCGCTGGCCTTCTTCGTCACCGACCTGCTCGGCCGCGTGGAGAGCGGCCGGGCCGAAGCGCACGAGGCATCGCTGCTGCGCCTGGCCACGCCGCTGGCCAAGCTGTGGACCGGCAAGCTGGCCACCCGCATCGCCAGCGAAACCCTGGAATGCTTCGGCGGCAACGGCTACATCGAGGACACCGGCCTGCCGCAGTTGCTGCGCGACGCGCAGGTGTACCCGATCTGGGAAGGCACCACCAACGTGCTCTCGCTGGACACGCTGCGGGCCCTGCACGCCAGTGGCCTGGCCCCGCTGCGCACCGGCATCGACGGGTTGCTCGCGCAGGCTTCGCCCGGGGCGGCGCGGACGGCCATCGGCAAGGCCATGGACCAGGCCGAGGCCCTGCTGCGGCAAGCCGCCGGGGACAACGACCGCCTGCAGGCATCGGCCCGCGGCCTGGCCATGACCCTGGCGCGCTGCCTGTCCGCGGCCCTGCTGGTACGCGATGCGCAGGTCGCGGACCACCCGCGCGCCCGCGCCGCGCGCGACCTGTTCATCCGCCACGGCCTGGCACGCCGGTCCGATGGCCCCGACCCGGACATCATCCGGACCCTCGTCTCGTAGGAACCCGCCCTGCGCGGGGCCGGTGTCGCCAAGGCCGCGGGTTCACGCGATAATGATGCATTGCCATCCGTCACGACGAGCCTCCATGTCCGATCACCAGCCCATGCAGCACCTCGCCATCGTCACCACCGGCGGCACCATCGACAAGATCTATTTCGATGCCAAGTCCGACTACCAGATCGGCGCGCCGCAGATCGCCGACATCCTTTCGCAGCTGGGCGTGGCGTTCGAGTTCGGCGTGTCCTCGATCCTGCGCAAGGACAGCCTGGAGCTGACCGACGAGGACCGCCGCCTGATCCGCGGCACGATCGAGGCGCAACCGCACCGCCACGTGCTGGTGACCCACGGCACCGATTCGATGGTCGATACCGCGCGCGTGCTGGAAGGCATCCCCGGCAAGGTCATCGTACTGACCGGCGCGCTCAACCCGGCCCGCTTCCAGGGGTCGGACGCCGTGTTCAACATCGGCTGCGCCGTGGGCGCGGTGCAGACGCTCGACGAGGGCGTGTGGATCGCCATGAACGGCCGCATCTGGGACCCGCGCCACGTGCGCAAGAACCGCAAGGCCAACCGCTTCGAGGCTGCCGGCGACTGACGCCTTTCAATCCCCGCGCAGCTTCGCGCGCAGGTCCGGCGGCAGTTCCCGTTGCGGATGCGCCTGGCGGAACGCTTGCAGCAAGCGGCGTGCCCTGGCGTCCTCGCCGGCGGCGAACAGGTCCCGGATCCGCTGCAACGCTTTCGATGCGACCGGACCCGATGTGCTCAATGCCGCACCGGGCGCCCGCGCGGGCATCGCCTTCGCCGCGGGCGCGAGCGAAAGCGGCGCGGCATCCACGTTGACGGACATCTCCATGACCGGCGGCGACGCGGCCGGCGCCCCTGCCCGGGCCGACGCCCCGTTCGTGACGGCCGGCGCTTGTCGCGCGGGAGGAGCCGGCGCGGGAGGCGCGGGAGGCGCGGCCACGGCAGCGGAAAATCGCGAAACCCGGCGCGGCTCCCGTGGCACCGGCGCGGGAGCCGGCGGCGACCTCCCGACGATAGACGGTTCCACCCGTTCCGCGGCCGGCTTCGCGGGCGCGGGCGCGGCTTCCGTCGCCGGCGCAGCGGCGGACACCTCGTTGCCCGATGCCTTGCCGGCCGATGCCGTGGCGACGCCTGCCGGCACGGTGCCTGTCGACGCGGCGCGGGGCGGCGGGCTGGTCTGCAGATGGCGCGCCAGGCCCACGGCGACCACCACGACCGCGACGCTGCCGGCGGCCAGCCACCAGGGTTGCGACGACCGGGAACGGCGACGCGCGTGCGCCCCGCGGGGACGAGCGTCGACGCGCCCGCGTTCCCGCCTGCCGGTGGTCGTGACGCGCTCGTGCGGCACGCCGGTGGCACCGCTCCCGTCTTCTTCCAGGGCCCGGGCCGCCATGCGGCGCACGCGGGCGTCCAGTTCCGGTCCCGGCTGTTCCCCGGACCGGCCGGCATAAAGCTCCCGGATGCCGGCCTCCTCGGGCAGCGACGGATCCGGCACGGGATGTTCGGGCGATGGCGTGGGTGGGTTCATGGGCGCAACCGTCGACGCAGGTGTTGCATGGCATAACGCAGGCGCGATTTCGCGGTTTCCCGGCCGACGCCCGTCACGTCCGCGATTTCCTGCACGCCGAGGCCGTCCTCCATGCGCAGCAGGAACGCGATGCGCTGTTCCTCGGGCAATGTCCCGAGGGCCTGCTGCAACCGGGACCATTCCTCTTTCGCGGCCAGTTCCCGCAGGGGTTCGTGCGCGGCCGGCGCGGCGGTACCGGCGATGGCGATGGTCGCCGCCTCGCCGCCCAGCACGGGCCTGCTCCGGCGCGCGTTGTCGATCACCAGGTTGCGCGCGATGCGCCACAGCCAGGTACGGAATTTCGCGTCGGGCCGATAGCTTTTGCGTGCGCGGACGACGCGCTGCCAGGTGTCCTGGAACAATTCCTCGGCCGTGGCGCGGTGGCCGGTCGCGCCGAGCAGGAAGCGGTACAGCGGCCCGCGGTAACGGGCGTACAGGGTGTCGAACGCCGCCAGGTCGCCGCCCGCGTAGGCTTGCATCAGGGCGGCGTCGGCGTCGGTCGCGGCATCCATGCCGGCAGGGTAGCGCAATGCCCGGCGCGATGGCGGCGCGGAGCCGCCACGCCCGGCAAGCCCGCATGCCGCCACCGCCATGCCGCTTCCCTCACTGCGGCGCCGCGGCATCCGCCGGCGCCGGAGCGGGCGTGGCGAGGCTGCCGGCCAGTTTCACCAGCTGCACGAAGCCGGCGCGGGTACCCTCCGGGTCCGTGCCGCGCGCGCCGGCGGCCAGCCCGGCGATGTCCGCGTAGTCGTAGCCGTCCAGGTACTTGCCGCCGCGCAGGGCGCCGGCGAAGGCCGCCACCGCGGCGGCAAAGCGCAGGCGTGGACCGGCGTGCGCCTCGGCGGTCGCGTCGATCGGTTGCTCCACCAGCCTGCTGCGCGCCTCGCCGGGCAGCTTGTAGCGCAGGCGCAGGTAGGCAAGCTCGTCGCCGTGCCTGCCGGTCGTCGCCGGCTCGGTGTAGCGCGAGGGATCGATGCGCGCGGCCGGCGAACCGGTCCGGGTGATCTCGTACAGGGCGGTCACGTTGGCGCCGGCGCCGATATCGCCGGCGTCGACACGGTCGTTGTTGAAGTCGGCGCGCCGCAGCTTGCGCTTGACGTAGCCGATCAGGCGGTACTCGCGCACCTGCGCGGGATTGAATTCCACCTGGATCTTGACGTCCTTGGCTATGGTCAGCAGCGTCTGCGACATTTCCCCGACCAGCACGCGACGCCCTTCCTGCAGGTTGTCGATGTAGTGGTAGCTGCCGTTGCCGGCATCGGCCAGCGTCATCGCCATGACGTCGTTGTAGTTGCCGCGCCCGAAGCCCAGCGTGGACAGCGCGATGCCGCTCCTGCGCTTGTCCTCGACCATCGTCTCGAGGGCTTCGCGGTCCACCGTGCCGACGTTGAAATCGCCGTCGGTGGCAAGGATCACGCGGTTGACGCCGTCCTCGATGAAGCCCTGCCGCGCCTGCTGGTAGGCCAGCCGCAGGCCGGCGCCGCCGTTGGTGGACCCGCCGGCCCGGAGCTGGTCGATGGCGGTATCGATGGTGGCGTGCCGGTCACCCGGCGTGGAAGGCAACGCCACGCCCGCGCTGCCGGCGTAGGTGACGATGGCCACGCGGTCCCCGGGCCGCAACTGGCGCACCAGCAGCTTGAGCGACGCCTTCAGCAGCGGCAGCTTGTCCCGCGAGCGCATGGAACCGGAGGTGTCGACCAGGAACACCAGGTTCGCGGCCGGGATGTCGGCCTTCGGCACGTGGTAGCCCTGGATGCCGATCAGCAGCAGCTCGCGCTGCCTGTTCCACGGCGCGGGGGCCAGCTCCGTGGTCACGCTGAAGGGCCGGCTGCGGTCCGCGGGCGCCTTGTAGCCGTAGTCGAAGTAGTTGATGAACTCTTCCGCGCGCACCGCATCGGCCGGCGGCAGGTGCCCGGCGTTCAGCATGCGCCGCACGTTGGTGTACGAACCGGTGTCGACGTCGATGCCGAACGTGGACACGGGATGCTCGGTCACCAGCCGTACCGGATTGGACTGGTAGTGGGCGTAGTTCTCGCGGTTCACCGCCGGGCTCCACGGCACCGGACGGTAATATCCGGCCACCGTGCTGCGGGAGAGCTCCATGACCGGCGGCGGTGGCGCGGGCGGCGACGGCAACGGCTTGCGCGCCGGCGCTTCCCGCGGCGGTTCGGCGGGCGGAAGCGGCGTGCTCTTCCGGTCGCCGGCGTGGTCCGGCGCAGCCGGCGTCGCGGTCCGGGCATCACGCGGCACGGGCCTGGGCTGGCTGCACGCAGCCAGCGTCAGCAGCACGGAAAGCAGCAGGACAAGCAGTTTCAAGGCGGTCTCCCGACGGGTGGGTACTGATACAAACGCAGCACCCGCCGATTCGGGGTTGATCATCTTCGCCCGGTTTGCCGATCCCGACGGGACAAGGCCCTTTTCCTGCCAGCAATCCATCTGCTCGCGACCCACGAAAAGGGCCCGGCCAACTGGCCGGACCCGTGGGTTTCATTCCCTGAAACGGCACGTCCCGGTGCACCATTTCCTGGTCAGAACTGCAAGCTCCAGTCGTCGAGGTAACCGCTGTAGCCGGTGTACACGTCGTCCACCTTGAGCTTCCAGGTGCCGTTGGCCTGCACCGACGACGCATCGACGGTCCAGGTCTGGTCGACGTCGCTCTGGTAGTCGTAGTAGTCCGGCTGCTTGAGCACGACGCTGGCCCCGCCGGGAGCGATCAGCGTGATGCGCAGGTCGCCGCGGTACGGATGCACGATGCCCACGTGCACCTGGAGGTCCGAAGGCGCCGCCCCCGGCTCGCCGGTCACGTCGATGTTGCTGGTGACCGTGCTGCCATCGGGAATCGGCGTGTCGGCGGGATTGTCGAAGCTGCCGTTGCCCGACGGCGGCGGAGTGCTGCCTCCCGTGTCCCAGGTCGCCTCCAGCGTCACGCCCGAGAAGGACTGGTAGCCACGCAGCTTGACGTAGTACGTGCCGGCCTGCGGCGAGGCGAAACTGCAGCTCTCGTTGTTGCCGTTCCGGTACGGGCGGCAATCGTAGCTGCCGGTGGTCGGCGCGGAACCGAACTTCACGTACAGGTCGGCATCGCCGCTGCCGCCGGACTCGCTGATCACCAGGTTGCTGGCACCCGCCGGCACCTGCACGGTCCAGGTCCGGGTGAACTCGCCCTGGCTGCCGGAAATGCCGGTGATCGGCACGCCGTTCTGCAGCTGGCTGCCGCCACTGGAACCGCCGGATACGGTGACCTGTTTGCTGGCGCTGTCGCTGGCGCCGTCATTGTCGGTCACGGTCAGCGTGACGGTGTAGGTACCCGCGCTGGCGTAGGTGTGGCTCGGGTTCGCCGAGGTCGAGGTGGAACCGTCACCGAAATTCCAGGAGCGCGACGCGATGGAGCCGTCGCTGTCGCTGGAGGTGTCGGTGAAGCTCACGCTCAGGCCGTCGACGCTGTCGGTGAAGCCGGCGCTCGGCGGATCATTGGAAGGCGGCGTGGTGCCGCCGCCGAGATCGGCCATGGCCTGGCCCATGATGATGCTGCCCAGGCCGCTGGCCAGGTCGTAGCCCGAGCCGGCCTGCTCGCCGCCGTTGTTGCCGGAGGTGATGTCGTGGAAATCCGACGCCGGCAAGGCATACAGCAGCGGCGCCGCAAAGCCGATGTCCGGGCCCCTGGTGGCGATGACACGCGCCCAGAAGCCGGCGAACATCGGCGCCGACAGGCTGGTGCCGCCGATCTGCTCGTAGCGGCCGTTGACGATGACCTGGGCGCCGGAGCTGGGATCGCCCGGATAGGCCACGTCCGCCACGCCGCGATGGCTGCCGTTGAACAGGCCGTTCTGCCAGCTCGGCTGCGGCTCGAAGTTGCTCTCGCTGCCGCCGGTGTCGCTCCACACCGACTCGCCGATCCACGACGTGCCCGAGGTGTTCACGCGCGTGCCTGCCACCGCCACCACGTACTGCGAGGCCGCCGGCCAGCTCGGCGTGGTGCCGCCGTCGCCGCACTCGTCGGCGCCGCTGTCGCCGGTGGAAATGGAGAACGTCTGCCCCTGCGCGATGGCCTGCTGGAAGATCTGGTCCTGCGCCGCGGCGGATCCGTCCTGCTGCGCGTAGGTTTCGCATTCGCCCAGCGACACGTTGATGATCTTGGTGTCGTTGTTGGTGACGACGGTGTTGAAGTCCGCCGTGAGGTTGGCGTTGGACAGCGACGGGATGTTGTAGAAGATGATCTTGCCGACCTGCCCGCCGGCCATGCCGACGATGTCCTGGCTGTCCAGGTTCCACTCGCCGACGCCGCTGGTGTCGTTGCTGGTGCCGTTGGTGTTGACGATCTGCGTCTGCACCTGGGGCAGTCCGTTGGTGCTGGTGAAACTGTCGAGGTCGGTGATGGTCTGCGACAGCGAACCGGACGTGATGATGCCGACCGGCACGCCGGCGGCCGTCTGCAGCGTGGTGCCGCCGTAGATGGCCGGCCAGTCCATCGGATTGTGCCCGGTCACCGTCATCGGCTGGGCACCGCCGGCGTAGGTCTCGATCATCGGATGCGCGTAATGCACGTCCTGCAGGCCGATGACCGACAGCACGATGTCCTGCAACGAGGCCGGCACGTGCGCCGCGGTGGTGTTCATGAAGCCGACGTGGCCCCTGGCCGTGCGCACCCTGGCGAAATGCGTGTCGAACGCGGCCCGCGCATCGGCCGAGGTGCCGTCGGCCGACACCAGCATGCGGTTGGCCGAGATCTCGACGTTGGTGAAGCCGTGGCTGCGCAGGTAGGCCGCGACCTTCTGCGCCTGTGCCCGGGTCGGCGAATAGCCCGCGCGGAATTCCTTCGGCGTCAGCGCGCGCTTGGCGATCAGCTTGCTGGGCGAATGCGCATGGGCGATGAAGGTGTGCAGCTTGGCCTTGTTGCGCATCTTCAGCGCCACTTCGACGTGGATCGGGTGCGTGGCGGGCAGCACGCCCATGACGCGGGCACCCTGCTTCAGCGTGGTGGCGTGCGTGGCGGCCACGGTGCTCGTGGTGCCCACGCCGCCGGTGGCGGCCATGGCCACCGAGGCAACCCCCATGCCCACGGCGGCAGCCAGCAGATTCAAACGAAAACGAGCTTGCATCAAAAAATCCTCCTCCGGAAAAAGGCACGAGCGGACCCGATGCGGCCCGCGCAGAGCCTCATGACTGGTTTGCCGCCGGTGGGCGGCAGTTTTTTGATGACACGGCTCCACGGGCACCCGGAGGACGCTGGCTCTGCCCTGTGTTCCTTCCAGAGTGGCAGCGCCCGGGTGTTGCGTGCGGGACGATGTCGTCGAATCGACATCGCTGTGGAACCATCCGCCGACCTCCCCGCCGGCGGACCTTCCGAAACTAGGCGGATATCCTCAGGCTGTCAACACCCGGGGACACCCTCGGCGACCGCAACGGGCCATGTGACCAAAGTCATGTCCTCATAGTGTGAATTTCGTCACGCTTCGTGGCGGAGCCGGCATGCGCCGGCAGCATGGCTGCAGGGCCGCGCGGGCACGAAATCCGGACGGGAACGGAGGGAAGATGCGGCTCCGGAGCGGGGGTCGCGGCAACGGAATGCGGGCACCGGACGGCCTTTTCGCGCAATGATGCACGGCGTATTGTTCACGCAATATCAACAACTTGCGATGGGCTCTTCACCTACATCATGCCGGTTTCGAGCTTGGCCTCGTCGGACATCATGGAATAGTTCCAGGGCGGATCGAACACCAGGTCGATGTCCGCCTCGACGATGGTGGGGATCATCTCCAGCTTCTCGCGCGCGTCGTCGACGAGGATGTCGCCCATGCCGCAGCCGGGAGCGGTCAGGGTCAGCTTGACGTAGACGCGACGCTGGCCGTCCCCGGTGTGTTCCATGCTGACGTCGTAGACCAGCCCCAGGTCCACGATGTTGACCGGAATCTCGGGATCGAAGCAGGTTCGCAGTTGCGCCCAGACCAGCTTTTCCACGTCCGCATCGGCGGCGTCCTCGGGCAGCGTCAGGGGCTCGGGTTCGGGCTTGCCCAGCGCGTCATGGTCCGCGCCGGCCACGCGGAACAGGTTGCCTTCGACATAGATGGTGAAACTGCCGCCCAGCGCCTGCGTGATGTAACCGACCTGCCCGGCCGGAAGCGTGACGCGGTCGCCCGCCGGCACCATGACCGCGGGGCAGTCGCGCTGCAGGGTGAAAGGCTCGCTGTTGAGGCTGAAACCACTCATGTTGCTCTCGTCGGACGTCGGGGATCGGGCATTATGCCTCCTCATGAATGCGGGCCACGACCACGCAGATCAAGCACCGGGCCGCACCGAACGGGTATGATGGCCGTTTTGTTCCCGGAAGACCTGCCCATGCCCACGTCGGTCCGCGCCTGCCGCCATGCCTGATCGGCCTGTCCTGCGCATCGGCCTGCAGGGCCTGTTCGCCATGGTGTCGAGCCTGGCCATCGCCCTGGCCCTGGGCGCCGTCTGGATGGCGGTGGCACTGCACGTGCCGTCGGCATCGTGGTGGTTCGCCCTGCCCGCGGGGCTGGCCATGGGCCACGCCGTGCGCGCATGGGTGACCTCCTCGCGGGCCTTCGCCATGGTACTCGCGGCGGCCGGCACATGCCTGGCCGCGATCTACATGCAATGCCTGTTCACCGGCCTGAAACTGGCCGCCGTGATGGGCCTGGGCTACGTGGTGACCCTGCGCCGGGCCGGCGCCGCCATGCTGCTGGCGCTGGCCCGTGCCTCCGCGGACACGCAGTTCCTGGTCGCCTGCCTGGTCGGCATGCTGCTGGCGCTGGCCGTGGCCGGCCGCAGGTCGCGCGGCAAGGCGCTCAGCCGTCATCCAGCGCCTTGAGCGCCGTCACCAGTTCCGAAGCCATGGCCTGGCCGTCACCGTACAGCATGCGCGTGCGGTCGGCGTAGAACAGCGCGTTCTCGATGCCGGCAAAACCCTTGCCGCGGCCGCGCTTGATGACGATGGCGTTCTTCGCCGCCGCCACGTCCAGCACCGGCATGCCGTAGATCGGCGAGCCGGGGTCGGTTTTCGCCACCGGGTTGACCACGTCGTTGGCGCCGATCACCAGCGCCACGTCGGTGTCGGGAAACTCCGGGTTGATGTCGTCCATGTCGGCGATCAGGTCGTACGGCACGCCGGCCTCGGCCAGCAGCACGTTCATGTGCCCCGGCATGCGTCCGGCCACCGGGTGGATGGCGAACGTGACCTTGACTCCACGTTCGATCAACAGTCGCGCGAATTCCCATATCTTGTGCTGCGCCTGTGCCACGGCCATGCCGTAGCCGGGCACGATCACCACGCGTTCGGCATAGGCCATCATCACTGCCGCGTCGGAGGCGTCGATCGGCTTGAGCGCGCCTTCCACTTCCTGCGCGGCCTGGCCCGACGCCGCGCCGAAGTTGCCGAACAGCACGTTGCCCAGCGAACGGTTCATGGCCCTGGCCATCAACTGCGTCAGCAAGGTGCCGGCTGCGCCCACCACCATGCCGGCGATGATCATGGCCTCGTTCTGCAGCACGAAACCCTCGAACGCGACCGCCAGGCCGGTGAAGGCGTTGTACATCGAGATCACCACCGGCATGTCGGCGCCGCCGATCGGCAGGGTCATCGCGATGCCGAACAGCAGCGACAGGCCGAAGAACGCGACCAGCAGCCCCCATGCGAACGGATGCCCGCCGATCGCGGCCACCAGCGCCAGCACGCTGCACGCGATCGCCACGGCGAAGATCGCCAGGTTCACCCAGCGCTGCAGCGGAAACACGAAGCGCCGGTCCATCCAGCCCTGCAGCTTGGCGAACGCGACCAGCGAGCCGGTGAACGAGACCGCGCCGATCAGCACGCCCACGAACGCCAGCACCAGCTCGACCGGGGTCAACTGCACGGCCACGTCGGCCCACGCTTCGGGCAGGATCGGCGAGGTGTCCGGCAACAGCAACCGCGACGCGTTGAGCCGGACCAGCTCCACCGCGCCGATCGCCGCCGCCGCGCCGCCGCCCATGCCGTTGAACAGGGCCACCATCTGCGGCATCGCCGTCATCGGCACGCGCCGGCCGACCGCCCACGAAGCGGCCACGCCGACCACGATCGCGCCGATCATCCAGCCCAGATTGTGCATGCCCGGCAGGAAGAACGTCACCAGGATCGCCGCCGCCATGCCGGCGCCGGCCCAGACGATGCCGCGCCGGGCCGTGCGCGGCGAGCTCATGCGTTTCAGGCCCCAGATGAACGCGACCGCGGCGATGAAATAGACCGCCCTGGCCAGGGTCGGCATCCCGTCGGGCAGCGTCATCGCGGCTGCTCCTTCGACGCGGCGTCCGGCTTGCTGGACTTGAACATCTCCAGCATGCGCTCGGTGACCACGTAGCCGCCGGCCACGTTGCCCGCCGCCAGCAGCACCGCGGCCACGCCGAGCGCGATTTCCACCGCGCCCTGCGCATGCCCCAGCGCCACCATCGCGCCGACCAGCACGATGCCGTGCACGAAATTGGAACCCGACATCAGCGGCGTGTGCAGGATCACCGGCACCCGGCTGATGATCTCGTAGCCGGTGAACGCCGCCAGCATGAAGATGTACAACGCCACGAACCCGTCGATCATGACTGCCTCCCTCAAGCCTCTGGGCTACGATAACGCAAGCCGCCGCGTGCCGGTATCCGTGTCAACCACCTGCAAACCACTGCGTTATCGAGGGCAGACGACAGCATATGGAGTCCCGGGATGACCACCCGCAAGGGAACAAGGCCGTGAACGGCGCCGCTCCGGCGCTGGATGCGGGCCTGCTGGCCGACGCGCAGGACGCGCCGGCCACCCTGGATGCATTCCTGGCGCAGGTGGAACGACGCGCCTGGCGGATGGCCCGGTTCGCCCTCAACGACAACGAGGAAGCCATGGACGCGGTGCAGGACGCGATGCTGCGCCTGGTCAGGCACTACCGCGACAAGCCGGCCGGGGAGTGGGCGCCGCTGTTCTGGTCCATCCTGCGCCGCCGCATCGTGGACCTGCAGCGCCGGCGCAAGGTGCGGTCCATCGTGGTCGGCTGGCTCGGCAACGGACCCGACGGCCACGGCGGCGAAATGCCGGCCTGGGAACCGGCCAGCCACGATCCGGGCCCGGGCGAAAAACTGGCGGACCGGCAGGCCATGGCCGATCTCCGGCAGGCCGTGCGGAAGCTGCCCGCGCGGCAACGCGAAGCCTTCATGCTGCGCGTGCTGGAAGACATGAGCGTGGCCGAAACCGCAACGGCCATGGGCTGCTCCGAGGGCAGCGTGAAAACCCACTTGTCGCGTGCCATGCACGCGTTGCGTGAACAACTGGAGGATTGGCGATGAAACCCGCGCCGACGACCAACGACCTGCAAACCCGGGCCCGCGAGCTGTACCGCCGCCTCGGCCCGCATGTCGATCACGCCACCGCCGCGCGACTGCGCACCGCGCGGCAGCAAGCCCTCGATGCCGGGCCGTCCCGCCACCACGGCCGCTGGATGATGCCCGTCGGCGCCTGCGCTGTCGCCCTGCTCGCCGTGGTGACCATCTGGCAGCCGCTGCACAGGTCGACCGGCATGGCCCCGGCCGCATCCGAACCGTCGACGGCGTCCGACATCCTGCCGCCGGACGCCGACCGGACCGATCCCGCCCTGTACCAGCACATGGAGTTCTACGCCTGGCTGGCCAGCCAGAAGACCACGCAATCCAGCCCCGGACATTGACGCCATGCGCACGCCGATCCTTCTCGCCGCGGCCATCCTCGCCGCCCTGCTGGCCGCACCGGCCCCGGCAAGCGCGCGGCCACCGCAGCATGCGCACCCGTCCCATGCGCGGCAGGCGCAGTCGTCGGTGCCCTGGAACGCCCTGGATCACGACACGCGGAAGATGCTGGCGCCCCTCAAGCCGCGCTGGGAGCGGCTGCCCCCGCACGCCCAGCACCATCTCATGGACCGGGCCCGGCGCTGGGAGCGCCTGCCGCCGCACCGGCAGGAGTGGATCCGCCACAACATCCAGCGCTGGCAGCAGATGAGCCCGGCCGAACGCGAACGCGTGCGCACCAACGAGCGCATCTACGAACAACTGACGCCGCGCCAGCGCCGGCAACTGCACCAGGCCTACCAGCGCTTCAAGCGGCTGCCGCCCCGGAAGCAGCAGGAATTGCGGCAACAATGGCACCAGCTCGGTCCGCAGCAGCGCAAGCAGTGGATCAGGAACGGTGCCAGGGGCGAGTTGCCCTCCTCGCGCGACGACGGCCACTGAACCCGCCCTGCCCGTTGTCGCCGGCCTCCGGCGAGCCGCCTCCACGGCAAGGCCCGAAACACCCGAACCCCGCTTTCGCGAAGGCCCGGGCAGCTTGCGCCGTCATGTCGGGGCGTAGCGCACTTCGCCGGCGTGGGTGAGGCAGGTGGCGGCAACCAGTTCGTCGTCGAAGTCCGGCGCCAACGTGCCCTCGGGCATCAGCAGGCGCGCGAAGTTCATCAGGTTTCGCGCGTACATTTCCGAAGCGTGCAGCGGCGCGCCCGCGGGCAGGTTCAACGGACCGATGACGAGGCGCCCGCCATGCGCGACGCGCTCGCCGGGCCGGGTCAGCTCGCAGTTGCCGCCTCCTTCGGCGGCCATGTCCACGACCAGGGCGCCGGGCTTCATGCCGTCGACCATCGACGCCGACAGGATGCGCGGCGCCGGCCGCCCCGGCACCGCGGCCGTGGTCACCACCACGTCGACGTTTTTCAGGTGCTCGGCCAGTGCCTGCTGCTGGGCCGCGCGCTCCTCGTCGGACAGTTCGCGCGCATAGCCGCCGCTGCCGCTGGCACTGACTTCCAGTTCGAGGAACTTGGCACCCAGCGACCGGACCTGCTCGCGGGTTTCCGGGCGCACGTCGTAACCCTCGACCTGGGCACCGAGGCGACGCGCGGTGGCGATCGCCTGCAGGCCGGCCACGCCGGCGCCGATCACCAGCACCTTTGCCGGGCGCAGGGTACCGGCGGCAGTGGTCAGCATGGGAAACAGCTTGGGACAAGCCTCGGCGGCGATCAGCATGGCGCGGTAGCCGGCCACCGCCGCCTGCGAGCTCAGTATGTCCATCGACTGGGCGCGCGTGATGCGCGGCAGGAGCTCCAGCGCGAAAGACGACACGCCGCGCGCCGCGAGCGCCTGCAGCCTCTCGCCGGCGCCGTGCGGACGCAACTGGCCGACCAGCACCGCGCCCGCTTTCAACCGGTGCACGACATGGTCCGGCGGCGGCTGCACGCAGAACAGGATGTCGGCCCGCGCCGCCACCTCCTCGGCATCGGCGAGGCGGGTTTCCCGGTAGGCCTCGTCGACGAAGCCCGCACTCTCCCCGGCGCCGCGTTCCAGCCACGGCTCGATGCCCCCGGCATGCAACTTGCCCGCCACTTCCGGCGTCATCGCCACGCGGCGCTCGCCGGTGGCCGTTTCGCGCAATGCAGCGATGCTGATCGCCATGGCACCCTCCTCGCTATACACTGGTCGGTCCACCCCGGCAAGATACCCCATGTGCCGCGGAAGGAGCATGCATGACATCCAGCAACGAACTGCTCGACCGGGCCCGCGCGGCACGTGCCCATGCCTACGCCCCCTACTCGCACTTCCGGGTCGGCGCGGCCGTGCTCACCCGCGACGGCCGCGTGTTCGCCGGCTGCAACGTGGAAAACGCCTCCTACGGCCTGACCACCTGCGCCGAACGCACGGCCTTGTGCGCCGCCGTGGCGGCCGGCTGCAGGCCGGGGGACTTCACCCGCATCGCGGTGATCGGCGACACCGCCGAACCCATCAGCCCCTGCGGCGCCTGCCGCCAGATGATGCAGGAACTGGGCGGCGACCGGCTCGAGGTCACCCTGGCCAACCTGCACGGCGACACCAGCCACACCACCGCCGGCGACCTGCTGCCCGGCGCCTTCCAGCTCGAACCCGGGCTCGCCCATGACTGAATCCCTGCAATTTCTCGCCCGGCGCCTGTCCGTGCCCTCGAAGCAGCTGCAGGCGCCCGGCCCCGATGCCGCCACCCTCGAACGCCTGCTCGAAACCGCCATCCGCGTGCCCGACCACGGCAAGCTCGCGCCCTGGCGCCTGGTCGTCCTCGAAGGCGAGGCCAAGCTCGAATTCGGCCGGCGCCTCGCCGAACTGGCCATCGACAAGAATCCGGACCTGCCCGAGGCCAAAAAGGACAAGGAGCGCAAGCGCTACACCTTCGCGCCGCTGGTCATCGGCGTGATCGCGTGCATCCGGCCGCAAAGCCGCATTCCCGAGCAGGAGCAACTGCTGTCGGCCGGCTGCGTGGCGTACAACTTGCTGCTGGGCGCGCAGGCACTCGGCTACGGCGCGCAATGGCTGACCAGCTGGGCGGCCTACGACCCCGACGCCGCGCGCATCATCGGCCTGCGCGAACACGAGCGCGTGGTCGGCTTCGTGCACGTCGGCACGCCCGTGCGCGAGATTCCCGAGCGCGCCCGGCCGCCACTGGATACCATCGTCAGCACATGGACCACGTGACCACCCGACCCACGCTGCACCTGGTCGACGGCAGCCTGTACGTCTTCCGCGCCTGGCACGCCATGCCGGGCGACTTCCTGGATGCCGACGGCCACCCGGTCAGCGCCGTGCACGGTTTCACGCGCTTCCTGTGCGAGCTGCTGGAACGCGCCGGCCCCAGCCACCTGATGGTCGCCTTCGACGGCTCGCTGACCCGTTCGTTCCGCAACGACATCTACCCGCCCTACAAGGCCAACCGCGAACTGCCGCCGGAAGAACTCGAGTACCAGTTCGCGCTGTGCCGGAAAATCACCGCGGCGATGGGCATCACCACCCTGGTCGACGACCGCTTCGAGGCCGACGACCTCATCGGCAGCGCGCTGTGGACCGCGCGCGCCGAGGGTTACCGCTGCGTGGTGGTGTCCGCCGACAAGGACTTCGGCCAGTTGCTGGGCGAGCACGACGAGCAGTGGGACTACGCGCGCAACCACCGCTGGGGGCCGGACGGCGTGCATGCCAGGCTCGGCGTGCATCCGCCGCAGGTGGCCGACTACCTGGCCCTGTGCGGCGACAGCGTGGACAACATCCCCGGCGTGCCCGGC
>CAZBZD010000005.1:0-27605 GCA_964496295.1 uncultured Rhodanobacteraceae bacterium
GCAGCAGCCAGTCGGCGTCGACGTGGCGGGCCAGGATCATCAGCAGCTTGGCCCACTCGGTCTGGTGGCCGACCTGGAAGCCCCAGGGACGGAACAGGTGCCTGGGATTGTCCTTGTTGTAGTCCCAGTCGATGCTCCAGTCGGGGTGGTAGTGCTCCCAGACCAGGTGGTCGTCGGTGAGCGCGGCCTGGCGGCGGGTCATGTGGTCGGCCAGCAGCAGGGCGCGCTCGAGGCATTGCGTTTCGCCGCTGGCGTCGTAGGCCGCCAGCATCGCCTCGCACATGTGCATGTTGGCGTTCTGGCCGCGGTAGGGGCCGACCTGCCATGCGGCGTCGGCTTCGTCGCGGTACAGGCCGGCCTGCGCGTCCCAGAAGCGACGCTCCAGCAGGTCCCGGGTTTCGGTCAGCCAGGCGCCGGCTTCCTCGATGCCGGCGCGTTGCGCGCTGGCGCAGGCGACCATCACGAAGGCCAGGCCGTAGCAGTGGTTGGTGATGTCCTCGGGGAGGCCGTTGCGCAGGGTCCAGGCGTAGCCGCCGGTGTCCGGGTTGCGGTGCGCGCCACGCAGGTAGAGCAGGCAGTGGCGCGCGGCCTGCAGGTATTCGAGGTTGTCGAAGGCGCGTGCGGCCATCGCGTAGTCGAACACGAAGCGCGCGCTGCTGACCAGGTGGCGGTGGCTGCGGTCGTAGATGCTGCCGTCGTCCTTGAAGTAATGGAAGCAGCCGCCGTCGGGGTCCAGGCAGTGCGGGTGGTAGAACGCCAGGATGTCGCGGATGTGCTGGCGCAGGAATTCGGGGGAACGGAAGTCGGGCGTTGGCATCACGGGGACTCCTCGCCGTCATCCCGGCTCGTGCCGGGTTGGCGGCTGTGGGGTGGCGCTTGCGGGTGGCCCGGGTTCATGCGCGGGCCTGGAGGAAACGGTCGACGGCGGCGCGGTCGGGCATGGCCGCGAACGAGCCGGTGCGGGTGACGGCCAGGCCGCCGCAGGCGGCGGCGAGGCGCAGCCACGCGTCGCGGCGCCCGGCATCGGCGAGCAGGGCGTCCAGCGCGGCGGGCGTGCCGCCGGTTTCGAGCAGGCCGTGCAGCAGGCCGCCGACGAAGGCGTCGCCGGCGCCGGTGCTGTCGATGACGCGCACGGCGTGGACGGGCAGGGTGCCGGCGGCATCGCGGGCGAACCAGCGCAAAGGCGCGTCGCCGTCGGTCACCAGCAGGATGCGCGTGCCGCCTTGCCGGAGGCGCTCGCGCGCGGCGGCTTCGCTGCCGGCATCGGCAGCCAGGAAATCCATTTCCACCGCGCTCAGCTTGACCAGGTGCGCCAGCGCCAGGGCCTGCCACAGGCGCGGGGCCGGGTCGGCGTCGCGTGGCCACAGGGCCGGGCGCAGGTTCATGTCGAAGCTGACCAGGGCCCCGGCCTCGCGCGCGCGGCGCATGCCGGCCAGGGTGGTTTCGGCGATCGGCGCCTCGGTGAGGCTGCACGATCCGGCATGGAAGACCGCCGCCGTGTCCAGCAGGCCGGCGTCGAAATCCCCGCTGCGGAACAGCAGGTCGGCGGCCGGTGGCCGGTAGAAACTGAAGCTGCGCTCGCCTTGCGCGTCCAGCGCCACGAAGGCCAGGGCCGTGTTGGCCGCGTCGGTGCGGCGCACGGCGCGGGTGTCCACGCCGGCCTTGCTCAGGGCCGCCAGCAGCATGTCGCCGAACATGTCCGTGCCCAGCATGCCGGCGAAGGCGCAGGGCGAACCCAGCCGGGCCGCGGCCACGGCCACGTTGGCCGGCGCGCCGCCCGGGTGCGGCACGAAGGCGGGCGCCGCATCGGCGCGGGCCGGGGCCTGCGCGTGGAAGTCGATCAGTGCCTCGCCGAAGCAGATGATGCCTTTTTTCATGCGGCCCGCGAGCCCTTCAGTGCGTAGAAGAAGATGTAGACATAGCACACCAGCGGCAGCACGAAGGCATGCTGGACGCCGATATGGTCGGCGAGCACGCCCTGTGCCAGCGGGACCACCGCGCCGCCGACGATCGCCATCACCAGCAGGCTGGACACCTTGCCGGTCAGCGGGCCGAATTTCTCGATGCCCAGGGTGAAGATGTTGGGGAACATGATCGAGTTGAACAGGCCGATGGCGGCGATGCTCCATACCGCCAGGCTGCCGTGCGTGGTCATGGTGGTCACGACCAGGGCGCCGGCGATGACGGCGAACAGGCCCAGCAGCCGGCGTGCGTCGATGAAGCGCAGCAACAGGCTGCCGACGAGGCGCCCGACCATGGCGCCGCCCCAGTACAGGGCGACGAAATTGGCCGCGCGGCTTTGCGGCATGTCGCCGATGTCGGGCAGGGCGATGTAGTTGATCATGAAGCTGCCGATCGACACCTCCGCGCCCACGTACACGAAGATGGCCAGCATGCCGAACCACACGCGCCGGTGCGCCAGGGCCTCGCCGAAGGTGTGGCGGTCGGCGGCCTCGTCGTCGCCCTCGATCGCGGGCAGGTGGAAAAGCCAGACGATGGCGGCCAGCACGAACAGCACCACCGCGATGCCGATGTACGGTCCTTGCACCAGGTGGGCCTGCTGGAGCCGGTAGGCGGCCTGCTGCGCCGCCGGCAGCTTCGCCAGTTCGGCGGCGCCGAGCACGCCCGCCGAAAGAATCAGCACGCCGCCCAGCTTGGGCGCGACGGTGGTGCCGAACGAGTTCAACGCCTGGGCAAGGTTGAGGCGGCTGGATGCCGTCCGCTCGGGGCCCAGCAGGCTGACATAGGGGTTGGCGGCCACCTGCAGCAGGGTAATGCCGCTGGCCAGCACGAAAAACGCGGCCAGGAACAGGGGATAGGAAAGGGCCTGCGCCGCCGGCAGGAACAGCAACGCGCCGATGCCGGTCACCACCAGGCCGGTGATGATGCCGAGCCGGTACCCCAGCCGCGAAACCACCATGCCCGAAGGCACCGACATGATGAAATAGGCGCCGAAGAAGGTGAACTGCACCAGCATCGCCTGCGCGTAGTTCAGGGTGAACGTCGATTTCAGGTGCGGGATCAGCACGTCGTTGAGCGCGGTGATGAAGCCCCACATGAAGAAGATGGCGGTGACGACGCTGAGGGCCGTGCGCGGGCTGGCGGATCGGGTCGGCATGGATTTTCCGTGGGTCAGGTGAATTTGCGCGTGCTGCTGCTGCGCACGACCAGGCGGACCCGCGCGAGCACGCGCTGCGGCGTGGCGTCGGGGTGGTGGATGCGCTCGAAGATGCGTTCGGCGGCCTGGCGGCCGCGGGCCCGCGGGTCGGTGGCGAGCGTGGTCAGCGGCGGCATGCTGACTCCGGCTTCCGGGATGTCGTCGAAGCCGGTGACGGCGAAGTCGTGGCCGGGATGGCGTCCGTGCGAGGCCACTCCGAGCATCAGGCCCAGGGCCACGGCATCGTTGTAGCACACGGCCGCGCTTGGCGCCGGCTCCTGCCTGAACAGCACGGAAGCGCGGCTGGCGGCTTCCACGCGCGTGGGCGCGCATTCGACCAGCCACGAGGGGTCGACGGCGAGACCCGCGGCTCCCATGGCTTCGAGGTAGCCCGCGCGGCGTTCGCGGCAGGAACTGGACTCGACGTGGCCACCGAAGAAGGCGATGCGCCTGTGGCCGCGTTCGAGCAGGTGGTCGGTGGCCAGGCGCGCCCCGCGCTGGTTGTCCAGCACCAGGAAATCCCAGTGCGCGTGCGGCAGTTCGCGGTTGAACACCAGCACCGGCGTGTGCGCGCCGATGACGGTTTCGAGCTGTTCGCCGTCGCTGCCCTCGGCCGGCGACAGGATGATGCCGGCGGGGTCGTGCTCCATCAGCGAGGCCAGCACGCGCTGCTGGCGTTCGGGCGACTCGCGCGTGCTGCCGAGCAGGGTGATGTAGCGGCTGGCGCCCAGGGCTTCGTCGACGCCGGCGGCGAATTCGGCGAAGTACGGGTTGGAGAGGTCGTTGATGACCAGCGCCACGCTCGTCGACGTGCGCCGGCGCAGGTTGGCCGCGGCGCGGTTGTACACGTAGCCCTGGCGCTTGATTTCCGCTTTCACGCGCGCGCGCGTCGCGGCCGACGGCAGCGAACTGCCGCGCAGCACCAGCGAAACGGTGGCGCGCGAAACCCCGCAGCCGCGCGCGATGTCGGTGATGGTGACGCGGCGTCGGTTCACGGCTTGCCATCCACCGCGAACGCGGCCGGCCACGCGGCGAAGCGTCGATGGCGAAGGCCCGTACCGGAAAGCATGCCTGCTCCCCCTGTTTGCAACGATCCAAGTCTACCCGTTCCAGCGGATTCCGGGCATTCTGCGCCGCAACATGCACGGAGGCGACGGCACATGCTAGCGTGGCATGGTTGGAACGATTCAAATGGGGTGCCTGCATGTCGCGTGTTCGTCTTTCACGTACCGGACGGGTCATGGGCCACGTGCTGCTGGGCATGCTTGCGTGCCTGTCGGCATGGCCGGGCCCGGTCCGCGCCGCCACGCCCGGTGCCGCTGCCTGGGCCGCCGTCGATCCGATGATCGGCACCGGCGGCGACGGTCATGTCTTCCCCGGCGCCACGGTGCCGTTCGGCATGATCCAGCTCAGCCCGGACACCGCCATGCCCGATTTCCACCACGGCTACGACTGGGCCGCCGGCTATCGTTACGACGACCACAGCATCATGGGCTTCTCCGAGACGCACTTTTCCGGCAGCGGCCATTCGGACCTGGGCGACGTGCTGCTGATGCCGGGCGTCGGCAAGGTGCAATGGGATCCGGGCGATCCCGCCAGACCGGGCAGCGGCTACCGCTCGGCCTTCAGCCACAAGACCGAAGTCGCGCAGCCGGGCTATTACGCGGTGACGCTTGCCACCAGCGGCGTGCGCGCGGAACTGACCGCCGGCAAGCGTGTCGGCTGGCATCGCTACACCTTCCCGAAAGGCAAGGATGCACATGTGCTGCTGGACCTGCGTCCCAGCATCTACGACTACCAGGGCAAGGTGTCGTGGGCGCGCCTGCGCGTGCGTGCCGACGGTACCGTCACCGGCTATCGCGAGACGCGCGGCTGGGCGCCGGGGCGGCAGCTTTATTTCGCCATCCGCTTTTCGCAGCCGATGACGAGTCATCAGCTGCGCAACCGCGAGCAGCACATCGTCTACAACGGCTTCAAGGGGCCGGACCGCAACCCGGCCGGCGTGGATGCCATCGCCGGACGCCAGCTCGAAGGCGTGTTCGCGTTCGGCAAGCTGCAAAAGCCCTTGCTGGTGAAGGTGGCGATTTCCACCGTCAGCGCCGCCAATGCCATCGCCAACCTGGATGCCGACGGCAAGGGCTGGGATTTCGACGCACGCCGCGCGCAGGCACGCGACATGTGGGAAAAGGCCCTCTCGGCGATCGACGTCGAGGCTGCTCCCGACGTGCGCAAGAACTTCTACACCGCGCTCTACCACGCCCTGATCGCGCCGAACGTGGCGATGGACGTCAACGGCGAATACCGCGGCCCCGACCACGGCGTGCACAAGGCCGACGGCTTCACGTTCTACTCGACCTGGTCGCTGTGGGACGTGTACCGCGCGCAGCAGCCGCTGATGGCCTTCATCCAGCCACCGCAGCGGGTCAACGACTTCGTCCATTCCCTGCTCGCCGCGCAGCAGGCCAGCCCGTTCGGCATCCTGCCGGTGTGGGCCTACCAGGGGCTGGAGACGTGGTGCATGATCGGCTATCACGCGGTGCCGGTCATCGCCGATGCCTACATGAAGGGCTTCCGCGGTTTCGATGCCGACAAGGCGCTCCAGGCCATGGTCGCCAGCGCCACCTACGGCCCCTACGGCGGCCTGGCCGACTACATGAAGCTGGGCTACGTGCCGATCGACAAGGAACCGGAAGCGGCTTCCAAGACCGTGGAGTACGCCTTCGACGACTGGACCATCTACCGCATGGCCGAGGCCATGGGCCGCAAGGACATCGCCGAAAAATTCCGCAAGCGAGCCGGCAACTGGCGCAACGTGTTCGACAAGAAAACCGGCTTCGTGCGCGCGCGCAAGACCGACGGCAGCTTCCGCACCCCGTTCGACCCGGCCGCGGTCGGCTACGGCAGCGACTACACCGAAGGCAACGCCTGGGAATATTCCTGGTACGAACCGCAGGACGTGGCCGGCCTGATCCACGAGCTGGGCGGCGCCGACAAGTTCATCGCCAAGCTCGATGCCGTGTTCGACACCAAGGTCGATCCGAAAGAGTTCGCCCACGTCGAGGACATCTCCGGCCTGATCGGCTACTACGCGCAGGGCAACGAACCCAGCCAGCACATCGCCTATCTGTACGACTACGCCGGCGCGCCGTGGAAGACGCAAGCCCGGCTCGCGCAGATCATGCGCACCCAGTACAAGCCGACGCCGGACGGCCTGCCCGGCAACGACGACCTGGGCCAGATGTCGGCCTGGTACGTCTTCACCGCGCTGGGCTTCTATCCGGTCGCGCCGGCCAGCAACCAGTACGTGATCGGGCGCCCGTTCGTGAAGCGCGCGGTGATGCACCTGCCCAACGGCAACACCTTCACCGTCGTCGCCGAACACCTGGACCAGGCGCATCCGTACATCGGCGAGGTCACGCTCGACGGCAAGCCGCTCGATCGCACCTGGATCGGCTATCACCGGATCATGGCCGGCGGCACGCTGCGCTTCGTGATGCAGGCCACGCCCGACCGCGACCGAGCGACGGCAGCGGCGGCCCGGCCCTATGCCATGAGCGACTGGACGCCGGCGGCGGAGTCCCCGTGAAAACGGCGTGAAAGGCTTGGTATCCGGCGAAATCGTGCCAGAATGCACGAGGGATTGAAGGGGTAGGCGACGAGTGACCGGAAAGTGGCGCGCAAAGGTAATCATGCGCTGGCGAATGGCCGCGTTGCTGCTCGCCGTGCTGATCAGCGTGCTGGTGCCCTGGATGGTCAACCGGAGCACCACCAACAGCGCCCTCGATGCCAGCGAATGGGTGACGCACAGCGCCCAGGTCCGCACCACGGTCTACAAGCTGCTGTACCGGTTGCGCGACATGGAGGCGGCGACCTACTCGATGCTGCAGGGCGTCAATACCTCCATGCTCGCCCAGCGCATCGACACCGGCCGGGGCCAGATCAAGCCGCTGCTGGCCACGCTGCGCGGGCTGACCATCGACAACCCGAACCAGCAGGCCCGCCTGGGCGCGCTGACCTCCGTGGTCGAGCACCGCGTCGGGCTCATGCAGCAGGCGCGCAAGCTGTACGCCGTCGGCGACACGGGCGGCGCCTACCGGGCACTCGGAAAGGCGGCCAACGTGTTTCCGTACAGCGACCTGGCCGAGGACATCGTGCACGCCGAGTCGCGCCTGCAGCAGCAGCGGATCGATGATTCCGAGCGCAAGTCGCGCATCGCGCGGCGAGTCCAGCTGGGCGCGGCCCTGGCGCAGTTCCTGCTGCTGGGGCTGGTGGTCCTGATATCCGAACGCGCCATCGCCCACCGGTTGCGCGCCGAGCGCATCAGCCGCCAGGCCGTGGCGCGCGCCCAGCGCATCGTGCAGACCGTGCGCGAACCGCTGGCCATCGTCGACGGCCAGTTGCGCCTGCTGATGGTCAACGCCGCCTTCGACGAACTGTACGGGCAGTCCGAAGACGATGCCGCGCGCCTGCTGCCCGAGGTCGGCGGCGGCGCCTGGGACAACAAGGCGCTGTGCCAGAGGCTGCTGGACGTGATCCATCGCGGCCGCGAACTGTGGGACTACGAACTGGAACAGGTCACCATGGACGGGGTCGACCGCTACATGCTGATCAACGCCCGGCGCATGGAGCTGCCCGACGACAACGAGCAGGCGATGCTGCTCAGCGTCAGCGACGTCACTTCGCGCACCCTGGCCGAAAAGCGGGTCGTCGAGCTCAACAGCCAGCTCGAGGGCAAGGTGGAACTGCTCTCCGAGGCCAACCGCGAGCTCGAGGCGTTCAGCTATTCGGTGTCGCACGACCTGCGCGCGCCGTTGCGCCACATCGCCGGCTTTTCCGCCAAGCTGGAACGCCACCTGGGGACGGACGTCGACGACAAGACGGCGCACTACCTCGACACCATCGCCGACGCGGCCCGGCGCATGGCCGACCTGATCGACGGGCTGCTGGTGTACTCGCGTCTCGGCCGCGGCGCGATGCGCATGCAGCCGGTGGACATGCATTCGCTCGCCGAGGAAGCCCGCTCGCTGCTCATGGAGGACGCCGGCGAACGCCGCATCGCATGGCACATCGACAACCTGCCGGTGGTGGTGGGCGACGTCAACATGCTGCGCACGGTCTGGCAGAACCTGCTCGGCAACGCGGTCAAGTACACCGCGCAGCGCGAGCGCGCCGAGATCCGCGTCAGCGCGGAAAAGGGCGACAGGGGCGAGTACGTCTTCACCGTCGCCGACAACGGCGCGGGTTTCGACATGGCCTATGCCGACAAGTTGTTCGGCGTGTTCCAGCGCATGCACAAGGCCTCGCAGTTCCCCGGCAGCGGCATCGGCCTGGCCAACGTGCGGCGCATCGTCACGCGCCATGGCGGCAGGGTCTGGGCCGAGGCCGAGCCGGACAAGGGCGCCAGCTTTCATTTTTCACTCCCGGCCCCGCAGGCGACGACGAGCTGACGCGCGGCCACCACGAAGGATTGCTACATGCGAAAGAAACTGCTGACCATCCTGATAGCCGAGGACAGTTCCGCCGATGCCGAGATGGCCATCGACGCCCTGCGCGAGGCCAAGCTCGCCAACCCCATCGTGCACGTGGAGGACGGCGTCGAAGCCATGGACTGGCTGCTCGAGCGCGGTGATTTCGCCGGCCGCGACAGCGGCAACCCCTCGCTGGTGCTGCTGGACATCAAGATGCCGCGCATGAACGGCCTGGAAGTGCTCAAGCGCATGCGCGACCACGACCACCTCAGGCACGTGCCGGTGGTGATCCTGTCGTCCTCGCGCGAGGAGAGCGACCTGGCACGAAGCTGGGACCTGGGCGTCAATGCCTACGTGGTCAAGCCGGTGGACGTGCACCAGTTCTTCGATGCCGTGCAGACCCTGGGCCAGTTCTGGGCGGTGCTCAACGAGGCCCCGGAAGAATGACGACGCCATGAACATGCGCGAAAACCCGATCAAGCTGCCGGTGCGCGTCCTCCTGGTCGAGGACGAGCCGGCCGATGCCGAGCTGGTCGTCGACGAACTCCGCGACGACGGCATCGAATGCCTGGACCTGCGCGTGGACACCGAAGACGACTACCTCGAGGCGCTGGCGTCCTTCCGTCCCGACATCGTGCTGTCGGACCTGAAGCTGCCCGCCTTCGACGGGCACCGGGCGCTCGAGCTGCTGCGCACTCGCGACGTGCTGCTGCCCTTCATCTTCATTTCCGGCACCATCGGCGAGGAGGTCGCGGTGGAGGCGCTGCGCAAGGGCGCCACCGACTACATCCTCAAGCACAACACCGTGCGCCTGGCTTCCGCGGTGCGCCGCGCCCTGCGCGAGGCGGACGAGCAGCGCGCGCGCGAGCATGCCGAGGAGGAGCTGATCCGCGCGCAGCGTTTCGAATCGCTGGCCCTGCTGGCCGGCGGCCTGAGCCACGACCTGCGCAACCTGCTGCAACCCCTGCTGCTGGCCGCCGACACCCTGGACGACTACCGCGACAACGAGCGCCTCGCGCGCCTCGGCGACCTGGTGCGCGACTGCGGGCAGCGCGGCCTGGACATGGTCTCGTCCATGCTGACGTTCGCGCGCGGCGCGCGGCGCAACGAAAAGATCCGCGTGCAGGACCTGTTCGAGGCCCTGGGCCTGCTGCTCAAGGGCAGCGTGCCGCGCACGGTCAGCCTGGACATCCGTCCGCCCGCCGCGGACCTGGCCTTCGAGGGCAACCACACCGAGCTGCAGCAATGCCTGCTCAACCTGTCCCTGAATGCCATCCAGTCGATGCCCGACGGCGGCCGCCTCGAGGTGTCGGCACGACGCCAGGTGCTGGAAGCGGACTTCTTCCGCGACGACGAGCATGCCGTGCCCGGCGCGTATGTCTGCCTGCATGTCGCCGATACCGGCAGCGGCATGTCGGGCGAGACATTGGCGCATTTGTTCCAGCCGTTCTACACCACCAAGGCCGACGGCACGGGCCTGGGCCTGGTGTCGTGCCGGCGCATCGTGGAGAGCCACACGGGCCTGGTGCGCGTGGCCAGCACTCTCGGCAAGGGCACCTGTTTCGACCTGTACCTGCCCGAGAAGGCGCACGGCACGGAAGGCGCGTCCGTCGGGGAAGCGCCGTCCGGGCACGGCGAACGGGTCCTGGTGGTGGAAGAGGAAGCGGTGCAGTTGTCGCTGTTGACCGGTGCGCTCGAGGGCGCGGGCTACAACGTGCACGCCAGCCAGAGCGGCACGGCGGCGCTGCAGTCGCTGCAGGCCGGCGGGTTGCCGCAACTGGTGGTCATGGACGCGGACATGAGCCTGCTGACCGGCGTGCGCACGCTGGCCGCGTTGCTGGAGCGCGACTACCAGGGCGCCGTGCTGTTGCTGGCCCGTCCCGACGCGCCGCCGGACCTGGCCGACCTGCCGCCCATCGAGCACCTCGACGTGCTGGACAAGCCGGTGCGCGCCAACGCCCTGCTGCAGGCCGCGCGCAGGGCGCTGGATGCCTGCCAGCCGAACGAGTAGGGCGGGCGCTGCCCGCCAATCACGGCGCACCTTCCAGGGTGGCCGGCGCTGGCCTTCTATCTGATCTTTTCCGGCTGCGGCGTGCGCGCCAGCACCATGCCCTTGAGCACGCTCAGTGCCTGGGCCAGGGCGTAGTCGTGTTCGGCCAGCGTGCTGTTGTCGGCCAGGGCCAGTGCCGAGGCGGCGTGGCTGGCCTTGACCGATGCGGGATTCTCGTTGTCCAGGTGGTGCGGCAGGTCGGCCTCGGAATCGATCAGCGTGGGCGGCGCGTCGCCGACCTTCGCCACCAGGTCGGGGATGATGATGTCGGGCGTGATGCCCTCGGCCTGGATCGACGTGCCGTCGGGCGTGTAGTAGCGCGCGGTGGTGAGCTTGAGCACGTGGTCGGTGTCGACCGGCATGACGGTCTGCACCACGCCCTTGCCGAAAGTGCGCCGGCCCATGACCAGCGCGCGATGGTGGTCCTTCAGCGCGCCGGAGAGGATTTCCGCGGCCGAGGCCGTGCCGTGGTTGACCAGCACGACCATCGGCGCGCCCTTGGCGAGGTCGCCGGGATGGGCGTGGATGCTCATGTCGCTGCCGTCGACACGGCCCCGGGTGCTGACGATCAGGCCGCCGTCGAGGAACGTGTCGGCCACGCCCGTGGCCGCCATGACCAAGCCGCCGGGATTGGAGCGCAGGTCCAGGATGATGCCCTTCGGCTGGCCGTGTTCGGCGATCAACCGCTCCAGTTCGCGGTCGAGTTCGTGTGCCGTGTCGCTCTGGAACTGGCTGATGCGGATGTAGGCGTAGCCCGGGTCGATCTCGCGCATGTGCACGCTGGTCATCGAGATCATGGCCCGGGTCAGGGTCCTGGTGAACGGCAGGCTGCCGGCCTTGTCGTGCACCAGGGTCAGGGTGATCTTGCTGCCCGGCTTGCCGCGCAGCTTGTCGATGGAGGCCTCGACATCCTTCGGATTCACCGGCGTGCCGTCGATCTCGAGGATGGTGTCGCCGGGTTTCAGCCCGGCCTTTGCCGCCGGGGTGTCGTCGATCGGGGCGATGATCACGAGCTTGTGGTCGCGGCTGGTCACCACGACGCCGAGTCCGGCGTACTCGCCGCTGGTTTCCTGGCGCAGCTCGCGCATGCCTTCGCGGTCGAGGTAGGCGCTGTGCGGGTCCAGCTGGCCGAGCATGCCCTTGATGGCGGCGTCCATCAGCGCCTCGTTGCCGATCTTCTTCACGTAGGCCTGGCGGATGATCTCGTAGACCCGGGTGAAGTTGCGGATGTCCTCCAGGCTGGGCCGGTCCGGCAGGGCATTGCTTGAAGCCGGTGCCGGAGCCGTGGTCGAGGTGGCGGGCGCCGGTGCGGCCTCGTCCTGTGCGTGGGCGCATGGCGCCAGCAGAAGCAGGGCGAAGGCGGTGGACAGGGCAAGGCGCATGCAATATCTCCGTGAAGCAAGGCAATCAAGGGCAAAGCATAGACCGTATCGGCCATACGCGGTTCATTTGAGGGGCCGTTGGCCGGATGCGGGTAGGGCGGGCATTGCCCGCCCTCGGGTATTCCGCAAGTTTCATGGCGGGCAGTGCCCGCCCTGCGCATTGGATGATGCCGGGGGCTACCGCTGCTTGCTCAGCCAGGGCAGCGGATTGACCGCCTTGCCGTGATGACGCAATCCGAAATAGACGCCGGCATGGTCACCGGCACTGGCACCGGCCGTGGCAATGGGCTCGCCGGCATTGACCCAGTCGCCGGCGTGGTGCAGTACCGACTCGTTGCCGCCGTACAGGCTCATCCAGCCGTTGCCATGGTCGATGATGACCAGCAGCCCGTAGCCGCGCAGCCAGTTGGCATAGGCCACGCGGCCATGCGCCACCGCGCGCACCGTGGTGCCGCGGCCGGCACTGATGTGGATGCCTTCGTTTTCGCGCCTGCTCTTGCCGTGCACGGGCCACGGCAGCTTGCCGCGCCGCTCGGCAAAGGGTGTGTCCGACGGCAGGGTTTCGGGGATGTCGGCAAACACGTCGCGCAGTTTTTCCAGCAGGTCCTGCAGCGACTGCCGGTTGCGCTCGAGCTGCTGCATCTGCTGGTGCTGGTCCTTGATGCGGGCCTCGACCCTGGCCAGCAAGGCCTGCTGCTGCGCGCGCGCCTGGTCCAGTTGCGCCAGTTGCTGCCGGCGCTCGGCGCGCGTGTCTTCCAGTGTCTTGCGCTGTTGCGCGATCGAGTCCTCGACCTGCTGCAACTGCGCCAGTTGCTGCAGCAACCGGCGGATGCGCTGCATGCGGTCGTGCTGGAAGTAGCGCGAATAGGCCAGGGCGCGCGCCAGGCGGGCCATGTCCGCGTCGCCCAGCAGCAACCTGAGATCGGAACCGGGCTGGATCTTGTAGGCGGCGCGCAGCAGGTCGGCGAGCGCGTCGCGCTGGCCGGACAAGTCGCCCTTGAGCCGGTCGCGTCGCTTTTCCAGGGCGTCCAGCTTCTGCTGGTTCGCGGCGATGGCCCAGTCGCTTTCGCGCACGGCTGCCGAGGCTTCGGCCAGGGCCTCGGCCTGGTCGGCCAGTGTGCCGTTGATGCTGTCGCGGCGGGTGCCGGCCTGGCGCTGTTCCTTCGCCAGCGCCTGGATGCGGGCCTTCACGGCCGCCAGCTTCTTTTGCGTGGCGGCCTGCTTGTCGGTGTCGCCGGCGTGCGCCGGTGGCGTTGCCGCCGCAGGCGCGAGCAGGGCGGCTGCGAGCAGCCCGCGGCAAAGGTATCGGAAAAATTCGCGCATGGTCCTTCGATGATGCCATGGTTCGCCGGGCCGGCGTGAGTCGGCGGAACGCCCGCGCCGCGGTCGCGGCCCGTGGTCGTGCAAGTGGTATGGCATACCAGTGGATTCCGGAATCATGGCGTGGTCATGAAAAAGGCGTATATACGTCCAAATTGCTTTGCTCGTCGCGGTGGTACGTGATTTATTGAATGGGCATAGATGCCTTTGCGCATGGCGCGGACGCGAAGCCGGAGTCCGTGCCGGAAAAGTGCGCCCCGCAGGAGCAGTTCGATTGCCACGACGGAGAATCCCATGAATGCCCGCCCGCGACCACCGCTTTACGACCCCGCCTTCGAACACGACAGCTGCGGTTTCGGCCTGCTGGCCAGCATCGACGGCAAGGCCGAAGCGAAACTGGTGGACACGGCGTTCGCCGCGCTGGGACGCCTGTCGCATCGTGGTGCCGTGAATGCCGACGGCGTCAGCGGCGACGGTTGCGGCGTGCTGATCCGTGGCGCGCAGGCCTGGTTGCGTGCCCTGGCCGACGAAGCCGGGCTGGGCCTGGCCAATCGCTTCGCCGCGGGGCTGGTGTTCCTGGACGATTCGCACGCGGCCGAAACCGTGCTGGAGGCGTGCCTGGCGGCCGAGGGCGTGGCGCCGGCCGGCTGGCGCGACGTGGCCGTGAATGCCGAAGCCTGCGGGCCGATGGCCGCTGCCACGCAACCGCGGGTACGCCAGATTTTCGTGAATGCACCGGACGCCATGCCGGCGGATGTTTTCGAGCGCGCGCTGTTCCGTGCCCGTCGCCGCGCCGAGCTGCAATTGGCGGACGACGATGCGTTCTACGTGGTGTCACTGTCGGCACACACCATCGGCTACAAGGCCATGGCCGCGCCGGGGCGCCTGCGCGAGGTGTATCCGGACTTGTCGCATCCGGCGCTGGCGGCCGATGCCGTGCTGTTCCACCAGCGCTTCTCCACCAACACCGCGCCGCGCTGGGAACTGGCGCAGCCATTCCGCGTGCTGGCGCACAACGGCGAGATCAACACCATCGCCGGCAACCGCCGCTGGATGCAGGCGCGCGGGCCGCTGCTGGCCTCGTCGCTGCTCGAACTGGGTGACCTCGGCCCGCCGGTGAGCCTCGAAGGCTCGGATTCGCAAAGCCTGGACCAGGCGCTGGAGCTGCTGCTCGCCGGTGGCATGGACATGCCGCTGGCCATGCGCATCCTGGTGCCGCCGGCATGGCAGGCGCGCGAGGACATCGACGAGGACCTGGCTGCTTTCTACGAGTACTACGCCCTCAACAGCGAGCCGTGGGACGGGCCTGCCGGCCTGGTGATGTGCGACGGTCGCTACGCGGCCTGCACGCTGGACCGCAATGGCCTGCGCCCGGCCCGCTGGGCGCTGTCCGAGGATCGGCATCTTCTGATCGCCTCCGAGGCCGGGTTGTGGGACGTGCCGGCCTCGCGCATCGTGGCCAAGGGCCGGCTTGGCCCGGGCGAAATGCTGGCCGTGGATTTCCAGCAGCATCGCGTGCTGCACGACGCCGACATCGACGCCCTCAACCGTTCCCGCGCACCGTTCCGGCAGTGGCTGCGCGAAGGCGTGCACTACCTGGAAACCGACCTGGTCGATCCGCGCCTGGCTGCCGAGCCGATGCCGGTCGACGAACTGCGTCGCTACCAGAAGCTGTACGGCCTGACCCGCGAGGAGCGCGAGTCGGTGCTGAAGGTGCTGGCCGAAACCGAGGGCGAGGCCATCGGCGCGATGGGCGACGACACGCCGGTGGCACCGCTGTCGCGCCAGGTGCGCCCGTTGTACGATCGTTTTCGCCAGGCCTTCGCGCAGGTCACCAACCCGCCCATCGATCCCTTGCGCGAGCGCCTGGTGATGTCGCTGGCCACGCAGATGGGCCCGGAGGGCAACCCGTTCGAGCTCGATGCCGGCCATGCGCGCCAGGTCATGCTCAACTCGCCGGTGCTTTCGCAACGCAAGCTGCGCCAGTTGCAGGCGACCGAGCCGTTCGCCGGCCACGTGCTGACGCTGGATCTGTGCAACGACCGCCGTGGCGACCTGGAAACCACCTTGTGTCACCTGTGCGAGCGCGCGGTTTGCGCCGTGCGCGACGAGGGCGCGACGATGGTGTTCATCACCGACCGCTACCCGCGCGAGGACAGCGTGCCGGTGCATGCCCTGCTGGCTACCGGCGCGGTGCACGCGCGGCTGGTGGACGAGGGCCTGCGCTGCAAGTGCAACATCGTGGTGGAAACCGCGACCGCGCGCGACGCGCACCACTTCGCCTGCCTGCTCGGCATGGGCGCCACCGCGGTGTATCCGTGGCTGGCCTACCAGAGCCTGTTCGACCTGGGGCGTTCCGGTCACATCAAGCGCGGTGACGGCGAGGCGCACGAAATCGGCCGCGGCTACCGGCGCGGCATCCGCAAGGGGCTGCTGAAGATCCTGTCCAAGATGGGCATTGCCACCATCGCCAGCTACCGCGGCGCGCAGCTGTTCGAAATCATCGGCCTGGACCGTGCGGTGGTGGACCTGTGCTTCCCCGGCACCTGCTCGCGCCTGGGCGGCGCCGGTTTCGCGGACCTGGATCGCGACCAGCAACTGCTGGCGGCGGAGGCGGCCAGCTTGACGACGCCCCTGCGCGCCGGCGGCAAGCACAAGTTCGTGCAGGGCGGCGAGTACCACATGTACAACCCCGAGGTGATCGACGCCCTGCAGGAGGCCGTGCGCAGCGGCGATGCCGAGGACTACCGGCGCTACGCGCACCGGGTCAACGCGCGTCCGCCGTCGGCCCTGCGCGACCTGCTGCGCCTTCGCGAAGCCGCCGAACCGCTGCCGCTGGAGGAAGTCGAATCGGCCAAATCGATCCTGAGCCGTTTTGACAGCGCCGGCATGTCGCTGGGCGCGCTCTCGCCCGAGGCGCACGAGGCGCTGGCCATCGCCATGAATCGTTTGGGTGGCCGCAGCAACTCCGGCGAAGGCGGCGAGGACCCGGCGCGGTACGGCACCGAGCGCATGGCAAAAATCAAGCAGGTCGCGTCTGGCCGCTTCGGCGTCACGCCCGCGTATCTGGTCAATGCCGAGGTGCTGCAGATCAAGGTCGCCCAGGGCGCCAAGCCGGGCGAGGGCGGGCAGTTGCCCGGGCACAAGGTCAATCCGTACATCGCGCGCCTGCGTTACGCGCGTCCCGGCATCGGCTTGATCTCGCCGCCGCCGCACCACGACATCTACTCGATCGAGGACCTGGCGCAATTGATCCACGACCTCAAGGAGGTCAATCCGCAGGCGCTGGTGTCGGTCAAGCTGGTCAGCCATGCCGGCGTCGGCACCGTGGCCGCGGGCGTGGTCAAGGCCGGCGCCGACCTGATCACCATCTCCGGCCACGACGGCGGCACCGGCGCCAGCCCGCTCAGCTCCATCCACTACGCCGGCACGCCATGGGAACTGGGCCTGTCCGAAGCGCGCCAGACCCTGCGCATGAACGGCCTGCGCGGCCGCGTGCGCCTGCAGGCCGACGGCGGCCTGAAGACCGGCCTGGACGTGGTCAAGGCCGCCATCCTCGGCGCCGACAGTTTCGGCTTCGGCACCGCGCCGATGGTCGCGCTGGGTTGCCGCTACCTGCGCATCTGCCATCTGAACAACTGCGCCACCGGCATCGCCACCCAGCACGAAACCCTGCGCAAGGAGCACTTCACCGGCCTGCCGGAGATGGTGATGAACTATTTCCGCTTCGTCGCCGAGGACGTGCGCCACTGGCTGGCGCGGCTGGGCGTGCGCAGCCTGGACGAGGTCATCGGCCACACCGAATGGCTGCAGGCCGGGCAGGACCTGACGCCGGTCGAGCATCGCCTGGACCTGACGCCACTGGTCGCCGACGATGGCCTGGGCAGCGAGGCGGACTTCGGCTGCGTGGCCACGCGCAACCCGGTGCGCGCCGAGGCCGCGCTGGCCGACCGCATCGCGGCCGACACCCTCGCCGCCGTCACCGCGCGCGAGGGCGGACGCTTCGAATACGCCGTGGCCAACACTGATCGCAGCATTGGCGCGCGCCTGTCCGGTGAAGTCGCGCGGCACTGGGGCGATGCCGGCATGACCGGCGCGCCGCTGGAGCTGCATCTCAGCGGCAGCGCCGGGCAGAGCCTGGGTGCCTTCAATGCCGGCGGCGTGCACATCGACGTCGTCGGCGAGGCCAACGACTACGTCGGCAAGGGCATGGCCGGCGGTCGCCTGGTACTGCGTCCACCCGAGGACGCGGGCCATGCCAGCCAGGACACGGTCATCATCGGCAACACCTGCCTGTACGGCGCCACCGGCGGCGAACTGTACGCGGCCGGCCGTGCCGGCGAGCGCTTCGGCGTGCGCAACTCCGGCGCGCTGGCGGTGGTCGAGGGCGTCGGCGACCACGGCTGCGAATACATGACCGGCGGCGTGGTCGTCGTGCTCGGCCACGCCGGGCTCAACTTCGGCGCCGGCATGACCGGCGGCTTCGCCTACGTGCTCGATCTCACCCGCGACTTCGTGGACCGTTACAACCACGAGCTGGTCGACATCCTGCGCATCACGCCCGAGGGCATGGAGCATCACATGCAGCATCTGCGCAGCCTGGTCGCGCGTCACGCCGAACTCACCGGCAGCCGCTGGAGCCAGCGCACGCTGGAGGATTTCCGCGGCCTGCTCAACAAGTTCTGGTTGGTCAAGCCGCGCGCCGCCAGCCTGGAAACCCTGGCCGAACAACTGCGGAGGGCCGCATGAGCAAGCAAGACGACCATCTGTTCCGCTTCCTGGAGATGCCGCGGCAGATGCCACCCAAGCAGGAGCCGGCCGAACGCATCACCAACCACAAGGAAATCTACGGCGATTTCAGCGGCGAGGATGCCAAGGTGCAATCCAGCCGCTGCCTGGATTGCGGCAATCCCTACTGCTCGCGTGGCTGCCCGCTGCACAACGACATCCCGGGCTGGCTGAAGATGGTCCGCGACGGCCACCTGATCGAGGCCTGCGAGCACATGCACAGCACCAACCCGCTGCCGGAAATCTGCGGCCGCGTGTGTCCGCAGGAACGCCTGTGCGAAGGTGCCTGCACCTTGCACAACAGCCACTTCGGCGCCGTCACCATCGGCGGCGTGGAACGCTGGGTGGTCGATCAGGCCGTGCGCCGTGGCTGGCGCCCGGACCTGTCGCACGTGCGCGAAACCGGCCAGCGCGTGGCCATCGTCGGTGCCGGCCCGGCGGGCTTGGGCTGTGCCGATCGCCTGCGTCGCGCCGGCGTCGGCGCCGAAGTGTTCGACCGGCATCCGGAAATCGGCGGCCTGCTGACCTTCGGCCTGCCGCCGTTCAAGCTGGACAAGAGCGTGGTGCTGCAGCGGCGCGAGATCCTCGAAGACATGGGCGTGCAATTCCACCTCGGCGTGGAGATTGGCCGCGACATTGGCTTCGACACGTTGCTGGAGGATTTCGACGCGGTGTTCATGGCCACCGGCGCCTACCGCGCGATGGACGGCGACCTGTCCGGGCGCGACCTGCCCGGCGTGTACCAGGCCCTGCCGTTCCTGACCGCCAACACCAAACGTCTGATGTCCGGGCTCGACAGCGATCCCGGCTGCGACGTGACCGGCAAGCGCGTGATCGTCCTCGGCGGCGGCGATACCGCCATGGACTGCGTGCGTACCTCGGTGCGCCTGGGCGCGGCCGAAGTCACCTGCGTGTACCGCCGCGACGAGATCGGCATGCCCGGGTCGCTGCGCGAAGTCGGCCACGCGCGCGAAGAGGGCGTGGATTTTCGCTACCACTGCCAGCCACTGGCCCTGCTCGGCAACGCGCTGGGCATGGTCGGCGACGAACGCGTGCAAGGCGTGCGCGTGGCACGCACCGAACTGGTGCCGAGCGTCAAGGGCAGCGTGCTGCGCCACGTCGAAGGCAGCGAACAGGTGCTGGAAGCCGACGTGGTCATCATCGCCTTCGGCTTCCGCCCCGAGCCGCCGGCCTGGAACGAAGCCCTGGGTATCGCCCACGACGAGCGCGGCCGCACACGCGTCGGCGGCTCCGGCCGTCTGCCGCAGCAGACCGCCCACCCGCGCGTGTTCGCCGGCGGCGACATGGTCCTGGGCGCCGACCTCGTCGTCCGTGCCGTGCGCGACGGCCGCGATGCCGCCGCGTCCATCGTCCACAGCCTGGAACAAAAGCCCAGGGTGCGCACGCCGGCATCCATGACCGCCACGTCCCCGTGAGGCGTGGCAGCATGGGATACCCTCAATCTTTCACGAACCCGCCTTCGCTCCTCGCCCCATGTGCCTGATCGCCTTCGCCTGGAATGCCCACCCCCGCTGGCGCCTGCTGCTGCTCGGCAACCGCGACGAAATGCACGCGCGGGCGAGCGCGCCGCTGGCACACTGGACCGATGCTCCCGCGGTCATGGCCGGGCGCGACCTGGAGGCGGGCGGCACCTGGATGGGCGTCACGGCAGACGGGCGCACCGGCGTGGTGACCAACGTGCGCGATCCCGCCGCCGACGGGAGCGGCGCTTCGCGCGGCTTGCTGGTGGCCGATTACCTGCGCGGGGAAATGGACGCGACGACCCGTGCCGAAGCCCTGCATGCGGGCGAAGTGGGCTACCGTCCTTTCAACCTGCTGTTGTTCGATGCGCGCCAGGCCCTCTACCTCGGCAACCATCCGGATCGCCGCGTGCGTCCGGTCGAGCCCGGCGTGCACGGGCTCTCCAATGCCGACTTCGATACCCCGTGGCCCAAGACCCGGGCACTGACGACGCGCCTGGAAGACTGGCTGCGCGAGAGCGACGCGGAAAACTTCGAGCCGTTGTTCGACGCCCTGGCCGACGACAACCAATGGCCCGACGACGTGCTGCCGGATACCGGCGTCGGCATCGACCTGGAACGCCGGCTGTCGGCCGCCTTCATTCGCGGGCACCGCTACGGCACCCGTGCCGGCACCGTGATCGCCATCGACCACGACGGCGCGGGCTGCATCATCGAACGACGGTTCGGGCCCGATGGCGTCGCGAGAGGTACCACGAAGCTGGTAATTGGCGAGGAGGGTGGAAAGGCAGGGATTTGTCGTTGATCGATATTTGGGTCGATGTCCCCTTGCGGAATCCATGATTGACTGCGAAAAGTTCCTGTTGCGTTTAGGTTAAGCAATTGCTAGCTTGAGTCGTGCGTTCATGCAGCGCAAAGGCAATGTCGACAGGTTCCACGCTAACGACAGAGCCTGTGGGGAATGCCCCGGTACCTTCGAAAGCAGGTCGCGGAGCAGTCAAACAATATCCAAGTCCACGTATCTTTAGGAGGGGGACTCCTGATGAACCGCAAGCTTTTGGTTTCGGCCATTTGCGCCGGCCTGATGATGGCCGGTGCGTCATATGCACACGCTAGTTCCACTCCTGCGCCACAGTCGCAGGATCAAACAACCACGGACGATTCACAGGACCAGTCCCAGAATCAGTCCCAGAACCCATCCGAGCAGAAGGATGCAGAGGTCGAGGACCTGCAGACCATCACGGTCACGGGCTCGCTGTTGCGACGACCGGAATACCAGACCACAGCTCCCGTGCAGGTGATCAACATCCAAGGTGACCTTGCCAGCGGTGCCTTCGACACGGCCGACCTGCTGCAAACGACCGCTGTTGCTTCCGGCAGCACGCAGATCAACGGCCAGTTCAGCGGTTACATCGTGGATGGCGGGACCGGCGTGAAGCCGATCAACCTGCGTGGCCTGGGAGCGCAACGCACGCTGGTGCTCCTGGACGGCCAGCGCCCAGGCCCCGCCGGCACCCGCGGTGCCGTAGGCGCCTTCGATCTCAACGTCATTCCCTCCGTCATCCTGGGGCGCATCGAAATCGTCAAGGACGGCTCCTCCTCGATTTACGGTTCCGACGCCATTTCCGGCGTGGTCAACCTGATTACCCGCAAGCGTATTGATGGCGTGGAAATGAACGCCTCGTTCGGCATGCCGCAGCATGGTGGCGGCGAGCAGGCCACGGCCTCCATCGGAACCGGCTGGGATTTCGATTCCGGACATGCCCTGGTGGCCGCACAGGTGCAAAAACAGTTCCCGTTGGCTCTCAGGGACCGCGATTTTCTCAGTTGTCCGAAGGACAGGGTGTGGGGGAATGGACAACGCATCGACCGTACCGACCGCTCCATCCTGCAGGGCACGTCGCTGGCCGGTTGCGACAACCTGTATGCCAACAGCATCATCAAGTACACCGATTCCTCCATCCGCTACGTGCCGTCCAAGGACGGGAGCACCGTCGGGCCATTCCCGGGGTACCATCCGCGGCCGTCCCCGACGCCACGGTATGACGATGGCAATCCGAATGGTGCCTACTACGAGGATGTCCTCAACTATCCGTTCGCTGGCGACGAATGGGTCATCAACAAGAACCGGAATGCCAGTCTCTATGCAAGCATGGGCCTGACTTTCGGTACCGTGAACTGGGATACCCAACTGCTGTACAACCACCGCGAGACCGAAACTCGTGGCTGGCGGCAGTTTTTCCCGATCGTTTCCAAGGGGCCTTTCACGAGTCTCGATACCCTCTACGAACCGATCATGCCCTTCCCGTCCAACAACAAGGTCGAGGTGGACTATACCTATCTGGCCACGAAGTTGTCGGGCCTGTTCGCGTCCACCGATACCTGGTCGTGGGAACTCAACGGCACCTACAGCTATTCCGACGGTACCTACGGACATGTGGGCATCGACGCCCGGAAGAGCGCGGACCTGAGCTATGCGGTCAATCAGTTGGGCGCGCCCCTGGTCGATTATTTCGACCCGGGTTTCCTGAGTGGCGGGCGCATGGATGAACTGGTCGATGCCGTCGGCCTGCGTACGGAAGGCGAGACGACGTACAAGCAGATCGACTTGAACGCGGTTTTCACCGGCGACCTGTTCCAGCTGCCGGCCGGCGGCGTGTCTTCCGCATTTGGCGTGGAATATCGCCAGATGAAGATCAACGACCAGCCTGACCCCAACAATGCCGCAGGTTACGAGTGGGGGTATACGTCGGCTCAGGTCACCAAGGGCAGCGACAACGTCCGCGAGGTGTTTGCCGAGGTGGGCGTCCCGCTGCTCAAGGGCATTCCGGGCATCGAATCGCTTTCGGTGGACTTGTCTGGCCGCATGTTCCGCTACAACAGCGTGCGGGAATGGGACAACGTCTGGAAGATGGGCCTCAGCTGGCAGATCACGCCGACATGGCGCATACGCGGCACGCTGGGTACTTCATATCGCGCGCCGGGGTTGTACGAGCTGTATCTGGGTGACCAGAGCGGATTCCTGGGCCAGTTGTCCGTGGATCCCTGCATCAACTGGAACGAGAGCACCAACGATTACATCAAGCAGCACTGTGCGGCGGCCGGAATCCCGGGTGACTACGGCGGCAACGGCCCGAGTGCGGAAGCATTCCAGGGTGGCGGCAAGGGCTTCCTCAAGCCCGAGACCTCCAGGGCCAGAAGCCTGGGCTTCGTGTGGACCCCGACCTTCGCCAATTTCAACCTGGCGGTTGACTACTTCGACTACCAGATCCATGGCGAAATCGACACGCTCGGCGCCGGCACCATCGTCAGCAGCTGCTATGCCCGTCCGGTGTATCCGAACAAGTTCTGCGACATGTTCAATCGCAATCCGGCAAGTGATCCGAGCAATCCGTTCATGATCACCGAGATTTTCGCGACGTTCATCAACTTGAACAAGGAACGCACGCGTGGTTACGACTTGCAGATGAACTATAGCGGTGACTATTCCTTCGGCAGGTTGAAAGCCGACATGCAGGTCACGTACACGATCGAGGATCGCTTGCAGGAGTTCTCCTCCGCGGAGGAAAGCGGCTTCACCTCCACGAACTTCGTGGGTGACATCGGACGGCCCAAGACTGTCGGTCTGGCCCACGTGAGCCTGAAGCGTGGCAACTGGACCTATACTTGGCAGGGTCGTTATGTCAGCAGTACCTCGATGAGCAAGTACTACGACCGTGTTTTCGATTATTTCGGATATGAGGACGCGGTGCGTGACATCAAGGCGGGCTGGCAGTTCCGTCACAGCGTGTCCGTGGGCTACGACCATGGCAAATGGGGCATTTTGTTTGGCATCCGCAACTTGTTCGACAAGGAGCCGGACCGCATTTCCGCGGGCATGTTCGCCCGCAAGGGCAATGTGCCGCTTGTCGGTTCACAGTACGACTGGTTCGGCCGTACATTCTTCGTCCGTACGAACTATCACTTCTGATCATCACGCACCGGTGTGATGGATATGGCAGGAGGCGGCTGAATGTCGCCTCCTGTTTTTGAAAAGGGAGAAGGCCGAAAGGCGCTTCGTTGGAACAGGCTGTCTTTCCTATCCGGCGGGCGGCCACACGGGAGGAAACAATATGCGTAAAACATGCTGGCGGAGCCGGTTTGCCGGTATCTTGGCGCTGACGATCGGCGTGGGCGTGGCCCACGCGACTCAACCCATTCCCATCAAGGACCTGGCGCGTCAACCTGCGTTGCAATCGGTGACCATGAGTCCGGATGGCAAATACTTGGTGGGCCTGATAGCTTCGCCCACCGACCCGGATGAAACGGCACTGGCTACCTGGGATACCGATGCGCTGGCATCCGGCCCCACGGTGGTGACGCCTTCCGGAAGCCACATGAAGTTCATTGGCGCCTATGCCCTGAAGGCGGCCAAGGTTCTTGCCATCGCGCGCCAGGAATGGACAGGCCAGCTTGGCGGGTGTGGCGAAGGCAGCGTGACGGGAGCGACCAAGACCTTCGTGACCAAAGCCTATTTGACCGGGGTCGATCAAAAGAACTTCGACGAGGCCTTTGCCAGTGAAAGACGGCACATCGGCATCAGCAAGGATACGCGGCGTTGCCTGCAGTTGAGTGGTACGGCGTCACTGGTCGACATGCTTCCGATGGACCCGACCCACGTGATCATTCGACGCGTGGGCGGTCTCAGCCTGATTACGAGTTATTACCTGTATGACCTGAAGACTGGCAAGGTGAAGAAACTGTTCGATGGCGGCCTGCGTACCGCACCGGAACTGTTCGATCCGCGTACCGGCAAATTGCTGGTCAAATCGCAGATCGAACCCGAGGGAGACGACTACGTACAGAACATTCTCATCCGGGACCCGAAAACAGGGGAATTCGAGAAGCAGCCACCACTCAAGACCATGCTTTCCAAGCGTTATACGGTGAGCGTGATCGGTATCGACGACGCCTCGGGCAAGTACTACGTCCTGACCGACCAGTTCTCGGACAAGGCCCAAGTGCGGTTGTATGACGCGGCCAGCCAAGCATATGATCCAGAGCCGGTCGTCGCCGACAAGCATTTTTCCATTGCAGGCCTGGTGTTCGGCAAACAGCCGAGCAATTTCAACAAGGTGCTGGGTTTCGTGATATCCGGCCCGTACCTGCAGACGGTGTACGTGAATCCGACACTCAAGGCCATTCAGGCTGGCATCAAGAAAGCATTTCCCGGCCAGCAGGTACACATTTCCAGTTACACGAACGATTTCTCCAAGGTGCTGTTCAGCACCGGGAGCGCAAGTGTTCCCGAAGCCTACCACTTGCTTGTGGACGGCAAGCGCATCGTCAACCTGGGGAGCAAACGGCCCTGGATCAGGAAAGGCATGACGGGAGAGGAGCGCTGGGTGACCTACAAGGCGCGTGACGGGCTGGAGATTCCGGCAATTCTGGACTTGCCGGCCGGATGGGAAAAAGGAGATCCTCCGGCACCGGCAATTCTTCTTCCGCATGGTGGCCCGTGGGCCCGTGATTACATGGGTTGGGATGCTTCGGGTTGGGTGCCCATGTTGACCTCGCGTGGTTACGCGGTGTTGCGACCCCAGTATCGCGGTTCCCAGGGGCTCGGGCGCAAGTTGTGGATGGCTGGCGACGGGCAGTGGGGCCTCGAGATGTCCGATGACCTCGATGATGGCGCGGCCTGGCTGATCAAGAAGGGGATTGCGGACAAGGACCGCATTGCCATTTTCGGCTATTCCTACGGCGGATTTGCCGCGGTGGCGGCCGATGTCCGCTCGCCTTCGCCCTACCAGTGCGCGATCGCGGGAGCTCCGGTGGCCGATCTTGGCCGGCTCCACACCTCGTGGAGCGACAACCGACTGCAGCGCATCCTGCAGGGCGTGACCGTCAAGGGAATGGATCCGATGAAGAACGTGGACAAGGCCCACTTGCCGATCATGCTGTTTGCCGGTGATCGTGACGTGCGGGTCCCGGAAAAGGTCCATGCTGAGGCATTTTATGATGCCGTCAAGGGCAGGGTGCCGGCCCAGTTCCACTTGATACCCGACATGCCGCACAGCATGCCGTGGTACCCGAGCCAGCAGCGCGAGACGCTCAAGTTGATCGAGTCCTACCTGGCCAACGATTGCGGGCTGGCTGCCCCGTAGTCCATTGATCGTGCCGCTGTTCCGGCAGGGACCGTCCTGCGGGAATGGCGGCGGCATCGGTGGTGGGCTCCTGACAGGAGTTGTGCACAAGCGGCGGCCACGGGTTCGTGGCCGCCTCGAACGGAATCATGTTTTTCACGCGTGATACCGCGCGCCGACAACAAGGGAGGGTGGCTGCATGAACATGGCAGCCGTCATTGGCTGGGTGTCCGGTTCGGTAGTTGCTGCCGAATGATCTTGCGGGCAGGTATTTTCGGTTGACGGCTGGCAAGGGAGCACTGCCGACCTCGCGTTGCCAATGGCATCACTCCTGTGGTTGCATCGGTGCCCCCGGCCCGATGTATTTCTCGAGGAACGCCTGCATCCGGGTCAGGAATTCGGCCCGGTGTTTTTCGGTGTAGAAACCGTGGCCCTCGCCGTCCACGGCCATCCATTCGTACGGCTTGTGCGTGGCGTCGAGTTTGGCCTTGTCGGTGCCGGGCGTGGCGGAAAAGTGGTTGCCGAGGTCGTACACGCCGGCATAGCCGATGGCGCACTGGAACATGTGCGGTGCGCGGATGACCGACATCAGCGCGAACAGTCCCGACATGGAATATGGGGCCGGACAGGTCGCCCAGGACGGTCGGGCGTGCCCGATTCCTCCACCGGCTACACTGTGCAGCTGTTTACCCTGGCTGCTTATCCACAATGACAGCACCTTTCGTCGTCAATTTCGATCCCGTCGCCTTCCAGCTCGGCCCGGTCGCGGTGCACTGGTACGGGCTGATGTACCTGGGCGGTTTTTTCGGTGGCTGGTGGCTGGGCGAGCGGCGCCGGCGCGCCGGGCGCATGCCCGTGAGCCGGGATGCCTTCGTGGACCTGCTGTATTACGTGGTGCTGGGCATCATCGTGGGCGGGCGCGTGGGCTACATGCTGGTGTACCAGCCGTTGTCGTGGATCTGGACCGATCCGCTGCAACTGTTCCGGGTCTGGGACGGCGGCATGTCCTTCCATGGCGGCCTGGCGGGCGTGCTGGTGGCGGTGGGCTGGTGGTCGCACCGCAGGAAGCTGCATTATTTCGACACCGTGGATTTCGTCGCGCCGCTGGTGCCGATCGGCCTGTTCCTGGGGCGCATCGGCAATTTCATCAACGGCGAGCTGTGGGGCAAGCCCAGCCATCTGTCGTGGGCGATGATCTACCCGCACGCGCGCGCCGAGGACCTGGCCTACGTCCAGTCGCACCCGGCCTGGCAGTCGGTGCTGGCGCGTTTCGACGGCCTGCCGCGGCACCCCACGGAGCTGTACGAGGCGTTGCTCGAAGGCGTGATGATGTTCGTGGTGCTGTACGTGTATTCGATGAAGCCGCGGCCGCGCTACGCCGTGTCGGGGCTGTTCGCGCTGATGTACGGCTGCTTCCGCTTTGCCGTGGAATTCGTGCGCCTGCCCGATGCGCAGCTGGGCTACCTGCTGTGGGGCTGGGTGACGATGGGGCAGGTGTTGTCGTTGCCGCTGATCGTCATCGGCGTCGTGCTGCTGGCGATGTCGCGGCGCGCGCCGACGCTGCTCGCGGTCAGCTCGACCGACGCGGCAGACCCACCGGTGCAGGGCGGAACCTGATCGGCGGGCAGTGCCCGCCCTACGCGCGGCGCCCGGAATATCGGTAGGACGGGCATTCCCGCCACGTCGGGCCGGTGGGTGTAGGAATGGCGGGCAGGCCCGCCCTACGGGCGACGGGCGGGGAACTGCAGCACGGCCACGGCGCCGGTGACGTCCTCGCGCGGCTGCAGCGACACGTTCCACCGGTACAGGTCGCACAGGCGCTTGACGATGGCCAGGC
>CAZBZD010000006.1:0-27501 GCA_964496295.1 uncultured Rhodanobacteraceae bacterium
CGCGCATCGGCCGTCCGCGCCAGGTGTACGTGGGCGCCGACAAGCGCGATTACGTCGGCATCGACAAGCGCGGCTGATCCTGCGCCGCCAGGCTGACACAAAGACGCCCCGCTCTGCGGGGCGTCGTCGTATCTGCGGGGGGGTCAGGTACGTTTATTGGCGCGAGTCACCCGCATGCATGAACAGGCGGCGATGGCCAATAAATGTACCTGACCCCCGGCAAGCACGAGCCTTGCGGCAAGTCTTGTCGTGCGGCGGGCAGTGCCCGCCCTACGGGGAATCTTCGAGCAAGGCTTCCACGGCGGGCAATGCGGCGCGGGGCATCGGGTGCTCGTCCAGCGGGTCCAGCGGGGCCTGTCGCAACTGGTCCCGGGGCATGAGCGTCAGGTCGAACGGCAGGCCGTCGGCCATCAGCAGGAAAACCGGAAAATCGGCCTGGGTGTCGCGGGTCAGGCGCAGGCGCCGGGTCTGCTGGCGCGCGGGGATGTCGTGCTCGTGCAGGAACCGCGCGAACATTTCCACGTCGTCGCAGAAAAGGTGCAGTTGCACCGCCGAATGTTCGTCGGCGGTGCCGTTCAGCACCGATCCCGCCAGGCGCGGCTGGAAGCGGGCGAAGAAGCGCATGGCCGCGCAGGCGGCCTCGCGCCGCTGGCGCAGGGCGCGCGGCTGGCTGTCGGCAAGAAAAAGGCGCTGGTGTTCGCGCAGCGCCTGGTCGATTTCGCGGTTGCGCGGCAACGCCTGGTCGTCGCGGATGCCGAGCCGGTGCGCGGCCTTGCGCTTGGCGTGGCGGAAATCGTGGATGCCGTGTTCGCTGATCAGGCGGGCCGCTTCGCGCGCGATCAGGTAGCGATTGCGTTGCAGACGATCCTGCGCATGGATGCGGTGGTACTCGCCTCTGGCCATGACCGGCTCCCGTTCAGCCTTGGACGACTACAGGTTAGCAGAGCGGGCCGCTGTGGGAAGCGCCGGCCGGATGCGGGTCGGGCCGGGCGGGCACTGCCCGCCACGCGCGTTCGTTCCGCGGCCCTCAGAAAATGTCGAAGGCCTTCTGCTGCTCCTTCTCGTGCTTGCGTTGCCTGGCTTCGGCGCGCAGGCGGGCCACGTCCTCGACCTTGAAGATTTCCTGCATGGCGTCCGGGTCGCCGGGGCTGGTGGGCAGCCCGGTGTGCTTGTTGATGGTGACCGTCGCGATGCCCGGCGGCATCGGCAGGGTGGACGAAGGCGTGCCCTCGAGCGCCGCGCCCATGTAGCTCATCCAGATGGGCAGGGCGGTCTGGGCGCCGAATTCGCCGTAGCCCAGGGTGTCGTAGTTGTCGAAGCCCACCCACACGGAAGTCACCAGCGAGGCGTTGTAACCGCTGAACCAGCCGTCGTGGTGGTCGTTGGTGGAGCCGGTCTTGCCGGCCAGGTCGTGGCGGCCCAGGGCGGTGGCGGCGTGGCCGGTGCCCTTGCGGATCACGTCGTGCATCACCGAGTACATCAGGTAGGCCGTGCGCACGCCGATGGCGCGCGGTGCCAGGCGCGGCTTCCGGGCCACCGGTACCGGGGAGCCCGGTTGCACCGGTTCGAGGATCGGCCGGCCGGCACTGCCGGTGCCGGCCAGTTGCGCGTCGTCGTCCGCCTTGTCCGGATCCTGCAGCAGGCGTTCCTGGCAGTTGTTGCAGGCGCGCAGCGGGTCGGCCTTGTACACGGGCCGGCCGTCGCGGTTGTCGATGGAAGAGATGAAGTAGGGCGTGACGAGGTAGCCGCCGTTGGCGAACACCGCGTACCCGCGGGCCATGTCCATGGGCGACACCGACGCCGTGCCCAGGGCCAGCGACAGGTTGTTCGGCAACTGGTCCAGGCTGAAACCGAAGCGGGTGGCGTAGTGGCGCGCGTAGTCCACGCCGATGGCGTCCATCAGCCGCACCGAGACCAGGTTCTTGGACAGGAACAGGGCCTTGCGCAGGCGCGTGGGACCGGAGAACTTGCCGTTGTCGTTGGACGGCGTCCACAGGCCGTCGGGGCTGGCCGGATCGGGAAACACCACCGGCGCGTCGTTGATGACGGATGCCGGCGTGAAGCCGTGGTCGAAGGCGGCGGCATAGAAATACGGCTTGAAACCGGAGCCGGGCTGGCGGCCGCTGCCGGGCATCAGCGCGCGGTTGTATTTGCTGTGCAGGAAGCTGAAACCGCCCACCAGGGCCTTGACGGCCCCGTCCTTCGGGTCGAGGGAGACCAGCCCCGCCTCGGCCGCGGGGACCTGCGCCAGTTGCCAACGGCCCTCGGCATCGTGCGCGACGCGGATGATGTCGCCGCGCTGGATCACCGCGTCGACGGCATCGGGCTTCGGGCCGCGGCGGTTGTGGTTGATGAAACGCCGGGCCCAGGCGACGGCCTTCATGTCCAGCGTGACGGTGTTGCCATCCGCCAGGTACACGCTGGCCTGCGCGGCGTCGCTGTGCAGTACCAGGCCGGGCCGGAGGTCGGCGATGGCGGTGTATTTCGCCAGCGCGTGGTCGTAGTCGTCGCGGGTCGCGCCCGCGGGCAGGTCCACGTGGCCCTCGGGGCCGCGGTAGCCGTGGCGGTGGTCGTAGGCGACCAGTCCCGAGCGCAGCGCCTGGTTGGCGTCGTGCTGCATGTGGCTGTCGATCGTGGTGTGTACCACGTAGCCGCCGGTGAGCGCGGCGTTGCCCAGCAGCTGCAGGGCCTTCTGGCGCACCATTTCGGCCACGTAGGCGGCGTGCACCTGGATCGGCGGTTCGTGCACCATGGCGTCGATGGGCGCGGCCACCGCCTTTTGGTACTCGTCGCGGGTGATGAAGTGGTGCGAGAGCATCTGCCCGAGCACCCAGTTGCGACGGTTCAGGGCCCGCTTGCCGCCGTCCACCGGGTTGACCAGCGAGGGCAGCTGGAAGCTCGACGCGATCATGGCGCATTCGGGCAGGGTCAGTTGCTGCACGGTCTTGCCGTAGTAGTACTGCGCGGCCGCGCCGACCCCGTAGCTGCGGTGGCCGAGGAACATCTTGTTGAGGTACAGCTCCAGGATCTCGTCCTTGGTCAGCTCGTTCTCGATGCGGTAGGACGTGAAGATCTCGGTGATCTTGCGGGTGTAGGTCTTCTGCGGGCTGAGGAAGAAGTTGCGCGCCACCTGCTGGGTGATGGTGGAGCCGCCCTGGGTCTTGCGGCCGCCGGACAGGATCACGTGCATGGCCGCGCGCAGCGTGCCTTTGATGTCGATGCCGGAGTGGTGGTAGAAGTCCGCGTCCTCGGCGGCCAGCACGGCGTCCTTGAGGTTCTGCGGCACCTTCTCTATGTTCACCGGTATGCGGTGGTTCTCGCCGAAGGTGGCGATCAGCTTGTTGTCGGCGCTGACCACGCGCAACGGAACCTGCAGGTGCACGTCCTTGAGGGACGCCACCGACGGCAGGCGCGGGGAAATCAGCCAGTAGGCGACGCCGACGGCCGCTGCACCGAGCAGGCCGCCGACCAGTATGATGACCAGCGCGTTGCGCGCGAGACGCAGGAAAATATGCATGGACGCGTGAGTTGTGATGGGAGTCAAGGTCGGCAGGCGCCTGCAACGGGTAATGTTGCCCAACGCGCTGTCCGCGATCGAGCCAGTATAGGGGTGGGGCAGCCGGCGAGAAACCGGAAACAGGGGTGTTCAGCAATGCAACGTGTGCGCGGCGACGCAAATTCCGCGATTGATCGGCAGTGCGGCGATGCCGGGCGGATGCGGGGAAAGCCCGGCCGGCCGCCGCATTCGCGGGGTTCTGTGACCCAGTTGGCCGTTGCCGGACACGGTGCTTGTTGCCAAATCGTTAAGTCTGATATTTAATGTGGATGCGGATTAATGTTTTGTAAGTTCGCGTCGGGGAAGGGGGAATTGTGAGTCTGTTCACTCCCAAGGCGACACCGTTGATGGGTGTCGACATCAGCTCCACGGCTGTCCGGCTGTTGCAGCTCGGGCGCAGTGGCTCGCGTTATCGCGTCGAGCACTACGCCGTCGAACCGCTGCCGGCCAATGCCGTGGTGGAAAAGAACATCGTCGAGGTCGAGGCCGTCGGCGAGGCGATCCGCCGTGCCCTGTCGCGTTCGGGCAGCAAGCTCAAGCACGCCGCCGCCGCGGTGGCCGGTTCGGCCGTGATCACCAAGGTCATCACGATGCCGGCCGAGTTGTCCGAGGACGAACTCGAAGGCCAGATCGAGGTCGAGGCGAACCAGTACATCCCCTATCCGATCGAGGAAATCAGCCTCGATTTCGAAACCCTGGGGCCGGTGCGCGACAACCCGGAGATGAACAACATCCTCCTGGCCGCCTCGCGCACCGAGAACGTGGACATGCGCGTGGCGGCGCTGGACCTGGGCGGCCTGACGGCCAAGGTCGTCGACGTCGAGGCCTTCGCGATGGAAAACGCCTTCCGCCTGGTGGCCGACCAGCTGTCGGTGCCGCGCGATTCGCTGGTGGCCGTGGTCGACATCGGCGAAACCATGACCTCCCTGGCCGTGCTCAAGGGGCAACGCACCGTCTACTCGCGCGAGCAGGTCTTCGGCGGCAAGCAGCTGACCGACGACATCATGCGCAACTACGGCATGTCGCAGGAAGACGCGGCCCGCGCCAAGCGCGACGGCGGTCTGCCCGACACCTACGAAGCGGAAGTGCTCGATCCCTTCCGCGACACCGTCGTCCAGCAGATCAGCCGCCTGCTGCAGTTCTTCTACGCCAGCAGCGAACACAGCAAGGTCGACCAGCTGGTCCTGGCCGGCGGCTGCGCCGCGATCGAGGGCCTGGCCGAGATGGCCGAGGAGCAGCTCGACCTGCCCTGCTGCGTGGCCAACCCGCTGGCCGGCATGAGCGTGCCGCCGCGCATCCGCGAACAGGTGTCCCGGGACGCGTCGGCGCTGATGATTGCCGCCGGCCTCGCCATGAGGAGCTTCGACTGATGGCGCACATCAACCTACTGCCGTGGCGCGCCGAACGGCGCAAGCAGCGCGAGCGCGAGTTCTACGGCCAGCTCGGCCTGGCCTTCGTGGCCGGCCTCGTCGTGGTCATCGCCTGGATCTTCGTGATGGGCCAGCGCATCGACAACCAGCATGCGCGCAACGACTACCTCAAGGGCGAAATCCACCAGCTCGACGCGAAGATCGCCAAGATCAAGAACCTGGAAAAGGTGCGCGACCAGCTGCTGGCGCGCAAGCGCATCATCGAGAAACTGCAGTCCAACCGCTCGCAGATGGTGCACCTGTTCGACGAACTGGTGGAAACCATCCCCGGCAGCGTGCGCCTGACCTCCCTCAAGCAGAACGGCGAGCACCTGCAGCTGGCCGGCGTGGCGCAGTCCAACGCCAGCGTGGCCGAATACATGCGCCATCTGGCGGCGTCGCCCTGGCTGGGCACGCCGGACCTGGTGAAGACGGTGAACCATCATGACGGCTCGCGCACGCCGTATTCGTTCGGCCTGGGCCTGATGCTGAGCAAGCCCACCGACGAGGAGCGCAAGGCGGCCCGGCAGGCCGAGGCCGACCCGGCCGCGACGACCGGCGCGCTTCCCGCCACGGCCGGATCGACCGCGGGCGGTGACACGATCAAGGTGACCCCGCCGCCCGCGCCGGAGGCGGCCGGCGACACCGGGTCCGCCGCTGCAACCACTGCCGCGAAGGGGGCCAAGTCATGAAGTTTTTCGACGACCTGCGCAACCTCGATCGCAACAACGTGGGTGGTTGGTCGACCTCGGTCAAGGTGTTCTTCATGGTGCTGCTGTTCGGCGTGGTGATCCTGGCCGGCTGGTATTTCAAGGTCAGCAACCAGCAGGACGACCTGGCCCGGGCGGCACGCCAGGAGGTCAAGCTCAAGCAGGAGTTCGCCAAGAAGCAGGCCAAGGCGGTCAACCTCGATGCGCTGCAGAAACAGCTGGCCGACATGAAGGACATGCTGCACCAGTTGCTGCGCCAGTTGCCGAGCAAGACCGAAATGCCGCAGTTGCTGGTGGACATTTCGCAGACCGCGCTGGCGGCGGGCATCGACACCGAGGTGTTCCAGCCCGAGCGCGAAATTCCCAAGGACTTCTACGCCGAGAAGCCGATCCGCCTGAAGATGGTCGGCACCTACCACCAGTTCGGCACCTTCATCAGCGACGTGGCATCGCTGCCGCGCGTGGTCATCCTGACCATGCACAACGTGTCGCTGACGCCGCTCGAGAAGTCCTCCGGGAGCGCGGGGCCGGGCAACGGCCAGCTGCTGGTGTTGCAGGGTACGGTCAAGACCTACCGCTACCTCGACGACGGCGTCGCCGACAGCAAAGCCAAGGGCAAGGGGGGCAAGTGAGCATGCAAGCCAAGTACATGCGCCTGCTGATGATCCTGCTTGCGCTCGGCGTCGTGGCCGGCTGCACCAAGGGCACGGCCGACCTGCACCAGTGGGTGGCCCAGCAGAAGGCGAAGAAGGGTGCGCCGCTGCCGCCGCTGCCCGTCATCAAGACGTTCGAAACCTTCATCTACAAGGACCAGGGCAAGCGCGACCCGTTCGCACCGGCAGTGACCGCCCAGCAGAAACAGGACATCGCCAACGGGCCGCATCCGGACCGGAACCGGCCCAAGCAGCCGCTGGAATTCTTTGCCCTGGACAGCCTGAAGATGGTCGGCAGCATCGGCACCGGCGACGCCATGGTGGCGCTGATCCAGGACCCGGGCAAGAAGATCCACCGCGTCCACGTCAATCAATACATGGGACAAAACTATGGCCGCGTTACCGATATCAGCGAGGACCGGGTCGACCTGGTCGAACTGGTTCCCAACGGCAATGGCGGCTGGATGGAACGCAACGCGAGCATCGCGCTCAGCACGCAATGAGGACCCATCGGGGGTGATGTACATGACGAACCAAACCATTCATCTTCGTAGCCGGGCCCTGGTGTCCAGCCTGCTGGCGCTGGTACTGCTGGCGTTCGCCGGCACCGCGCTGGCCGCGACCACGCTCGAAAACGTCAGCCACCGCGAGTTGCCGGGAGGCCGGGTCGAGCTGAGCCTCACCTTCAGCGGCGGGCCGGTCCCGCAGCCGAAGATCTTCACCACCACCAATCCGCCCCGGATTGCCGTGGACTTCGACGACACGGCCGACGCCGTGGCCACGAAGCACATGGACATCGGCGTCGGCGCGACTTCGGGCCTTTCCGTGGTGTCCGCCGGTGGCCGCACGCGCATGGTCGTGGACCTGCTGCGGCCGGCCAGCTATCGCACGGAGGTGGACGGGCAGACCCTGAAGATGATCGTGTCCAACGGTCGCAGCACCACCACCGGCACCCGCGCCGCCACCGTCAATCCGACCAAGGTGTTGCCGGCCAGCGCCGGCAGCGCGGTGGTTTCGGAGATCGGCTTCCGGCGCGGTCCGAACGGCAGCGGCCGGGTCCTGATCGACTTCCAGGGCCATGGCCTGCAATCGCGCATACAGGCCAGCGACGACAACCAGGTGGTAGTGCACCTGGACGGCGTGCGGGTGCCGCAGAAATTCGCCCGGCGCCTGGACGTGATGGACTTCGCCACTCCGGTGCAGGCCATCGACACCAGGCCCGGCATGACCGGCGGCGCCACCGTCACGCTGACCGTCAGCGGCCCGGTGGTGACCTCCTCGTACAAGGCCGACAACCAGCTCGTGATCGAGGTGGCCAAAAAGGTCGAGAAGAAGGACGAGCAGGCACTGGGCGCGGTCAAGAAGAAGGAGTACACCGGCGCCCGCGTCACCTTCAATTTCCAGGACATCCCGGTGCGCGCCGCCTTGCAGCTCATCGCGGAAACCTCGCACCTGAACCTGGTCGCATCCGACAGCGTGCAGGGCAGCATCACGCTGCACCTCGACAACGTGCCGTGGGACCAGGCGCTGGACGTCATCCTGCGTGCCAAGGGCCTGGACAAGCGTCGTGACGGCAACGTCGTCTGGGTGGCGCCGCAGCAGGAACTGGCGGCCTACGAACAGCACGTGGCCGAGGCCCGCATGAAGGCGGCCAACTCCGCCCCGCTGGTGGCGGCCTACATTCCCATCAGCTACGGCAAGGCCAAGGACATCGCCCAGCTGCTGACTTCCGGCGCCAAGGGGGGCCGTGGCGGCAGCGGCAACGGCACGCGCGGCTTCCTGTCGCCGCGCGGCAGCGTGTCCTTCGACGATCGCACCAATACCCTGCTGATCAACGACACGCCCAAGAAGGTGCAGGAAATCCGGAACCTGGTCGCCAAGCTCGACCGTCCGGTGCAGCAGGTGCTGATCGAGGCGCGCATCGTCGCCGCCACCGACACCTTTGCCCGCGACCTCGGCGTGCGCTGGGGCGTGCAGGCCTGGCAGACCACCGACAGCGGCCATCGCATCGTCACCGGCCCGACTGCCAATACCGCCGGCCAGGCAGGTATCGATCTGGTCAACGGCGATCCGGTCACCATGCAATTGGGCAAGGGCGGCTACAACGTCGATCTGCCCATCGCCACCCCGGCGGGCAGCGCGGCCATCGCCATCCTCGGCGCCAACTACCTGGTCGACCTGGAACTGCAGGCGGCGCAGGCCGAAGGACGGACCGAGATCATTTCCAGCCCGCGCGTGATCACCGCCAACCAGCAGGAGGCGGACATCCAGCAGGGCCAGCAGATCGGCTACGTCACGTATCAGCAGGGCAGCGCCGGCGGCCTGGGCACGGCCACCGTGCAGTTCAAGAACGCCGTGCTGGAGCTCAAGGTCACGCCGACCATCACCGCCGACAAGCGCGTGTTCCTGAAGATCAACGTCACCAAGGATGCGCTCGACAAGTTCATCGACAACCCGGGCGGCGGCCAGGTGCCGTTGCTCAACCACCGTTCGATCAACACCTCGGTGCTGGTGGACAACGGCCAGACCGTGGTGCTGGGCGGCATCTACGAGATCAACAAGAGCAACAGCGTGACCAAGGTGCCGGGCCTGGGCGACATCCCGATCCTGGGCGCCCTGTTCCGCAAGACCAACAAGAGCAACAACAAGGCGGAACTGCTGATCTTCGTCACGCCGCGGATCCTCACCGAGACCGGCTACTGACGATCGCCGGGATGGACACGACGAAAGGGCGGCTGCGGCCGCCCTTTCCGTTGGTTGCCAATATGTCCTGCACCCGTTTTGGTAGGTCGGGTTGGCTTCATCAACCCGACATGATGTCGGGTCGCGACCCGACCTGCTGGGGAGAGGTTTCCCCGTCGGAGCCGGCAGGGCCGGCTCCTGCGCGGCAGGCTGGAACAAACTTTTTCGTTCCGCCGTGGTCACACTTGGCGACCAAAAGGCATCCCGGGTGACATGAACCAGATCGAGCCTGCTTCCGATCGAGACCTTCCCGCCGCTTTCGCGCAACTGCGCGAGGAGCTGGCTTCCGCCATCATCGGCCAGCCGCACCTCGTCGACTGCCTGCTGATCGCGCTGCTGGCCGACGGTCACCTGCTGGTCGAGGGGGCGCCGGGACTGGCCAAGACGACGGCCGTCAAGGCGCTGGCGGCGCGCGTGGAGGCGGATTTCCATCGCATCCAGTTCACGCCCGACCTGCTGCCGGCCGACCTCACCGGCACCGACGTGTTCCGTCCCGACAGCGGCAGCTTCCAGTTCGAGCGCGGGCCGCTGTTCCACAACATCGTGCTGGCCGACGAGGTCAACCGCGCGCCGGCCAAGGTGCAGTCGGCGCTGCTCGAGGCCATGGCCGAGCGCCAGGTCACCATCGGCCGCCGCAGCTGGCCGCTGCCGGACCTGTTCATGGTGATGGCCACCCAGAACCCCATCGAGCACGAGGGCACCTTCGCCCTGCCCGAGGCGCAACTGGACCGTTTCCTGATGCACGTCGCGGTGGGCTATCCGGACGCCGCCGCCGAACAGGCGATCCTGGAACTGGCCCGGGGCCAGGCCCGGGAACGCCTGCACGCGCCCAGGCCGGTCGCCCACGTGCTGAGCCAGGACGACGTGTTCGCCGCCCGCCGCGAAGTGCTCGACGTGCACATGGCGCCGGCCCTGGAGCACTACCTCACGCAACTGGTACTGGCCACGCGCAACGCACGCCGCTACGACGCCGAGCTGGCGCGCTGGATCGACTGGGGCGCCAGCCCGCGCGCCAGCATCGCGCTGGACCGCTGCGCGCGCGCCCATGCCTGGCTGGCCGGGCGCGACTACACCCTGCCGGACGACGTGCAGGCCGTGGTGCACGAAGTGCTGCGCCACCGCGTGCTGCCCAGCTACGAGGCCGAGGCCGAAGGCGTCGGTGCCGACCAGATCATCAGGCGCCTGCTGGAACACGTGTCGCTGCCCTGAACCCCGGCAAGGGCGAGAGAGGAGTCGGCGATCATGAAGCAGACGGCTGGACAGTCCATTCCCGGTGCGGGCCGCGCAACGGTGGATCTGGACGAACTGATCGCGCTGCGCCGGCGCGTGGCGCATGCCCCGGCGCGGCGGCGGCGGACGCGGCACGCGCCGGTACCGGTCGGCCACCAGGCCACGCGCCATCGCGGGCGCGGCATGGACTATCTCGAGTCGCGCGCCTACCAGCCCGGCGACGACGTGCGCCACCTGGACTGGCGCCTGACCGCGCGCAGCGGCAGCCTGCACACCAAGGTATTCCAGGAAGAAGGCGAGCAGCGCATCCTGCTGCTGGTCGATACCCGTGCCGGCATGCACTTCGGCACCCGCGAACGCTTCAAGTCGGTGCAGGCCGCACGCGCCGTCGCGCTGGCGGCCTGGCAGGTGGCCCGCCACGGTGGCCAGGTGGGGGCGCTGGCCTTCGGCCGTTGCCGGCAGGTCCAGGCGGCGGCGTCCGGCCGGCGCGGCGCGCTCGGCGTGTGCGGGGCGCTGGCCCGCTGGGACGCGGCGGCCGGCGGGGGCGCGGCGGAGGGCCTGTCGCCCGCCTTGCGGCGCATGCGGCCGCTGATCGGAAACGCCAGCCACGTCGTGCTGGTCAGCGACGGTCACCATGGCGACGACGACGCGGTGGCGTTGCTGGCACACTGGCGACGGCACATGCGGGTTTCCGTGCTGGTGGTCACCGATGCGCTGGAATCCGAACGCCCGCCGGCCGGCCGTTACCCGTTTTCCTGCGCCGGACGCCGGGTCGTGGCCAACCTGGACGACGCGCGTGCGCGCGACGATTTCCGGCGCGTCATGGCCGCGCCCTCGCGGCGCCTGCAGCAGGCATGCCGGTCCGTGGCGCTGCCGTGCCGGCGCATCGACACGCGCGACGACCCGCTGCCGGTCGTCGCGGATCTTCTCGGCATGACACGGCGCCGGACGTGATGGCGGCGGCACCGGGTCCGCAACTGCGCGACATCCACCTGCCGCCGCCGGCCGGCTGGTGGCCGCCGGCGCCGGGCTGGTGGGTGCTGGCGGGGATCCTGCTGCTGCTGGTCGCCGGGCTGGCATGGCACTGGCATCGACGGCGTCCGCTGCGCCGGCGCTGGCGGCAAGCCTGCCGGGAACTGGATGCCTTGCTGGCCGCGCATGCCGTCGACCATGACGCCGCGGCCTTCGCCGCCGGCGTTTCGCAACTGTTGCGGCGCGCGGCCCGCGTGCGCGATCCGGCCAGCACCGGCCTGCGTGGCCAGGCATGGCGCGCGGCCCTGCAGGATCTTGCCGGCCGCGGGAAAACCGCGCCCGTGTTGCTGACGCTGGAAGAAGCCATGTACCGGCCGGCGACGACTCTCGACGTGCCGCAAGTGGCGGCGGCCGCGCGGCAATGGCTGCGCCGCGTGCTGCGGCGGGGAGGCCGGCGTGCCTGACTTCGCCTGGCCATGGGTGTTCGTGCTGCTGCCGCTGCCGTGGCTGGCCTGGCGCTGGCTGCCCGCCGCGCAACCGGTCCGTGCCCTGCGCCTGCCGTTCGACGACGTCCATCTGGAAACCACGGCGGCCGGAAGACCGCCGCGGTGGCGCGTGCTCGTGCTGGCCCTGGCCTGGTTGCTGCTGCTTGCGGCGGCGGCCCGGCCGCAATGGCTGGGGCCGCCGCAGCCGGTCGCGCACAGCGGTCGCACGATGATGCTGGCGGTGGACATTTCCGGTTCCATGGCCACGCGCGACATGCGCCTGGGAGGGCGCCGGCTGAGCCGCTTCGCCGCCGTGGAGGCCATCGCCGGCCGCTTCATATCGCGGCGTCACGGCGACCGCGTGGGCCTGGTCCTGTTCGGCAGCCACGCCTACCTGGTCACGCCGACGACCTGGGACCTGGATGCGGTGCGCGCGCAACTGAGCAGCGTGGCCGTGGGCCTGGCCGGGCGCCGGACCGCCATCGGCGATGCCATCGGCGTGGCCGTCAAGCGCCTGCGCAAGATGCCGTCCCGGGCGCGCGTGCTGGTGCTGCTGACCGACGGCGTCAACACGGCCGGCAGCCTGTCGCCCGGCGAGGCGGCGCGCATCGCCAGGGCGGCCGGGGTACGCATCTACACCATCGGCATCGGCGCCGAGAGCGTGCAGGTGCCGGGGCTGTTCGGCATGCGGGTGATCCACCCGTCGGCAGGGCTGGACGCGGACATGCTGAAAACCATCGCACGCTCCACCGGCGGCCGCTTTTTCCGTGCCACCGACAGCGAGCAGTTGGAGGCGGCCTACCGCAGCATCGATGCGCTGGAGCCGGTGCTCGACCGGGGCCGGCCGTTGCGGCCGCGGCACGAGCTGTTCATGTGGCCGCTGCTGGCCGCGCTGCTGCTGGCGCTGGCGGCCTCGGCGCGGCGCTGGCGCGATGCCCTGGGTCGGGGAGCGGCGGCATGAGCGAATGGCTGTCCGCCTTCCATTTCCTGCGCCCCTGGTGGCTGCTGCTGGCGCTGGCCTGGGTGCCGCTTGCGGTGTTCCTGTGGCGTGCGGACCGCGACGGCGCCCGCTGGCGACGGCTGGCCGACGCGGCCTTGTTGCCGCATCTGCTGGAGGGCTCCGGCAAGGCGCGCCACATGGGCGCGTGGCTGCTTGCCGCGGCTTGCGCGCTGACGACCCTGGCGCTTGCCGGGCCGACCTGGGAACGCCTGCCGCGGCCGCTGTACGGCAAGGGCGCGGCGCAGGTCGTGGCGGTGTCGCTGTCGCGGCGCATGCTGGCCGGCGACGTGACGCCCGACCGCATGCAACGGGTGCGCTACAAGGTGCATGACCTGCTGCACGCCAATGCCGGCGGGCGCAACGGGCTGGTGGCCTACGCCGGCGAGGCTTTCGTGGTGGCGCCGCTGACCACCGACGCGCATGCCCTCGACGACCTGCTGGATGCGCTGTCGCCGCAGGTGATGCCGGTCCATGGCGATGCCCCGGCCAAGGGCATCCGGCAAGGCGTGGCGCTGCTCGAACAGGCCGGCATGCACGGCGGTTCGCTGGTGCTGGTGACCGACAAGGTGGACGCGGCCGCCGTCGACGCGGCGCGCCGGGCGCGGGCGAAAGGCGTGCGCGTGTCGGTACTGGGCGTGGGCGGCACCCGCGGCGTGCCGGTGACCTTGCCCGACGGCAGCCTGCTCAAGGACGCCGCCGGCCACGTCGTCATGGCCCGGCAGGATGCGCGCAGCCTGCGGGCACTGGCCGCGGCCGGCGGTGGCATCTACGTTCCCATGAGCGACGACCGCGCCGACATCGAGGCACTGGCGGGCCAGTTGCGTGCCGGCCATCGCCCCGCGGCGGCGGCGTCGGGACAGGCGGACCAGTGGCGCGACATGGGGCCGTGGCTGCTGCTGCCGGTCCTGCTGCTGGCGGCGCTGGCGTTCCGTCGCGGCTGGCTGCTGGTGCTGGCCCTGGCCTGCCTGCCTTGCATCGCCCCGCCGGCCCGCGCCGCGGAGGCCGCGCCGGCGCCGGCCGCCAGCGTGGCGGGCAAGGGAAGCCGGGCATCCGCCCCGTCCTGGCACGACCGCTGGTCGGCATGGTGGCTCAACCCGGACCAGCGCGCGGCGCGCGCCCTCGCGGCGGGACAGCCGGGCAAGGCGCAACGCCTGGCGCAGTCGCCCGGGCTGCGCGGTACCGCGGCCTACCGGGCCGGCGATTATGCCGGGGCGGCCAGGGCCTTCGCGCGTGCACCCGGCGCCGATGCGGCCTACAACCTCGGCAACGCGCTGGCCCGCGAGGGGCGTTACAAGGATGCGATCGCGGCTTACGACAAGGCCCTGGAGCTCCGGCCCGGCATGGCCGACGCGCGTGCCAACCGCAAGGCCGTCGAGGACTGGTTGCAACGCCACCGGCGCAAGTCCGCGTCGCCGCAAGGCGGGAAAAAACCGCGCGCCGGCAAGTCGCAAGGGCAGGGCTCTTCGAAGCAGGGGCGACAGGGCGGGACATCGAAGCATCCGGGGACCGGCCGGCCGTCGCCCGCCCGCGCCGGCCGGCAACCGTCGCCGTCGCACAGCGCACCGGCTCCCGCCCGCGCGGCATCCCGCGCGCCCGCGCCGGCATCCACCGCACCGAAGCCGGCGCCCGCCGGCTCGACTTCGGCCCCGGCCCCGGCGGGCAGCCTCGGCCGTCCATCCGGAAAACAGGCAGCGCCTGACGTGAAAAGCGCGCAGGCCCGGCCGGACGAGGTCCGCGCCGCGCGCCGGGCCCTGCAACGGCAACTGGGCAAGACCGGCCACAAGCAGGAGCCCGTCCGCCACGGCCAGCCCTTCGAGCTGGGTCGCGTGCCCGCGCATGCCGCATCCGTCGATCCGTTGCCCGAGCCCATGGAGCGCGCCCTGCAGCGCGTCGCGGACGACCCGGGCGGGCTGCTCAAGCGCAAGTTCGAACTGGAATACCGGAAACGTCACGGAGGCGGTCCATGACACGTGGCGCGCGGCGTCCCCACCCGTGGTCGCGGATCGGCTGGCTGCTGCTGGCCGGCCTGTTGCTGGCCGTTTCTTTCGCGCATGCCGCCGACGTCGACGTGCGCGCGTTCCTCGACCGCGACCAGGCGCAACTGGGCGACACGGTCACCCTGAACATCGAGGTCGACGGCAGCGCCACGGCTTCCGCGCCGGACGTCAGCCGCCTCTCGTCCGATTTCGACATCCTCGGCCGCTCGCACAGCACCCGCATCCGCATCGCCAACGGCCAGCGCAGCGTGCAGACGCTGTGGGCCATCCAGTTGCGTCCGCGCCGTGCCGGCACGTTCACCATTCCCCCGTTGCAGGTGGACGGGCAGAGCACGGCGCCGCTGACCCTGACGGTGGGGGCGGCACCGACGACGTCATTGGGCAAGGCCGGCGATCCGGTGTTCCTGCGGGTCGGGGCGGACACGCTCACGCCCTACGTCGGGCAGCAGGTCACGCTGACGGTGCGCCTGTTCTACGCCCCGGACATCCAGAGCGGTTCGCTCGACATGCCGCAGGCAAGCGGCGTGGATCTGCGCCAGCTGGGCCAGCCGTCGCGCTACCAGGTGCAGCGCGACGGGCGTTTCTACCAGGTGCTGGAAAAGCGCTATGCCCTGATCGCCCGGCATGCCGGCGCGCTCGACCTGGCGCCGGTGACCTTCCGGGGCAAGGCCGCCGATCCCGGAAGCTTCGCCCGTTTCTTCGGCCAGGGGCGCCCGGTCGAGGCGCGCTCGAAAGGGCTCCATCTGGCCGTGCGCGCGCGGCCTTCCGGTTCCGGCAAGGGCGCCTGGTTGCCGGCGCGCAAGCTGTCGCTGACCCTGACCGGCTGGCCGCCCGGTGGCCGCGTCGAGGTCGGGCAGCCCGTGACGCTGACGCTCGAGGAAAAGGCCGTGGGCCTGCCGTTCGAATCGCTGCCGAAGCTGGCCTGGCCGGCGACGCAGGGCGTGCAGGTCTATCCCGACCAGGCGCACCGGCAGACCGACGCCGACGGCCGCTGGCTGGTCGGCACGCGCACGCGCCAGTTCGTCCTTGTCGCGCAGCAGCCGGGCCGGGTGACGATCCCGGCCATCACGCTGAGCTGGTGGAACGTAGAGGCCGGCAAGGCCGAAGTGGCGCGCATCCCGTCCCGCGTGCTGCAGGTGACGGCGGCAGCGGGCGCGTCGACGCAGGTGCCGCCGGCCGCCGGCAGCAGCGCGCCCGCGCCGGCAAGCTCGCCGCCGGACACGGCGGCGCCCGCCGCCAGCCAGGCGGGCCGGAGTCCGGCATCGCATGGGTCCGGACACGTGCTGGCCTGGGCGGCATCGGGCCTGTGGCTGGCGACCCTGCTGCTGGCCGGCGGCTGGTGGTGGTGGCGTCGGCGTCGGCGCGCGAGGGCGACGACCGCGCCCGCACCGGCCCCCGCGGCGGCGCCGACGCCGAATCGGCGCCGGCTGCACCAGGCTTTCCGGCAGGCCGCCCGGGACGGCGACGTCGCGGCCCAGTGCGACAGCCTGCTGGCCTGGGCCCGCGGTGAGCGCCCGTCGCTGCAGCACCTGGGCGAGCTGGCGCAGTCCCTGCGTCCCGGGGCGCAGACCGAGGCCGTCGCCGCGCTGCAACGCGCCCGCTATGCCGCCGCCGCGCAGGGGCCGGATGCGCGAACCCTGCTGGACGCGTTCGATGCGGGATTCGCGTGGCGCGACGAGCCGTCGGGTTCGACTCCCGGCCCGGCCTTGCCGCCGTTGTATCCGCCGGAGCCATGACACGGGGAATCGGGTGGGTGCATCGCCGTCTCGTGATGGCTCCGCGCCGCATGACCACGAAACCCGGGCAGGGCGGGCATGGCCCGCCGTCGGAGGGCCATGGCAGGCGCGGGTCTCATGGCAAGCGCATGCCATGTTCGGCGGGCAGTGCCCGCCCTACCCGGCAGGCGGAGCGTCCGGCCGCGCGTCGTCCAGCGCTTCCTGGAAGATGCCGCGCATGCGCTCGTCGAAGCAGCAGAACAGGACGCGCGTGCTCTGGCGGTGGGTAGCCAGCTCGGCATGCACGGCCGCCATCGCGATGCGTGCCGCCTGTTCGGCGGGGTAGCCGTAGACGCCGCAACTGATGGCCGGAAAGGCGACCTGCCCGGCCTGCAGCATCCGCGCCAGCGCCAGGCAGTGCCGGTGGCAGGCTTCGAGCAGCCCGGCTTCGCCGTGCCCGCCGCCGTGCCAGACCGGGCCCACGGTATGGATCACGTGCCGCGCCGGCAGGTCGAAGCCCGGCGTGGCGCGCGCTTCCCCGGTCGGGCAACGCACGCCGGGGCGCACCTGCGGAATGCGCCGGCAGGCATCCAGCAGCCGCGGCCCGGCGCGGCGGTGGATGGCGCCGTCGACGCCGCCGCCGCCGAGCAGGGTTTCGTTGGCCGCGTTGACGATGGCGTCCACGGCCAGTTCGGTGATGTCGCCATGAACGACTTCGACGGTCATGGGCGAAGCATACAGAGGAATCTTCGCGCGCGCCGATTTGTCATACTCTGTGGTGGACAGTTCGCACGGGCAGACCCATGGTGGATACACGCGACATGCCGTTCGGCTATCTCCTGAACGACGTCACCCTCCTGTTTCGCAAGCACTTCGACCGGCGCGCCACGCGTTTCGGCCTGACCCGTGCGCAATGGCGGGCGATCAAGTGCCTGCATCACCGCGAAGGCATCCGCCAGAACGAGCTGGCCGAGTTCCTGGAAATGGAGCCGATCGCGGTGGGACGCGTCATTGACCGCCTGCAGGGCGCCGGCTTCGTGGAGCGCCGGGCCGATCCCAGCGACCGCCGCTGCTGGCGCCTGTTTCCCACCGCCAGGGCGCATGCCGTCGTCGGCGACATGGAAAAGATCGCCCGCGGCCTGCGCGCCGACGCCACGCGCGGCATCGGCGTGGACGAACTGGCGCGCATGATCGCCGTGCTGGAGCAGGTCAAGGACAACCTGCAGGCGCTGGACGAGGTCGACGGAACCGGCTGAGGCCGCGCCGCGGTGCCCGCGGTCGGCCCCGGCCCGGCGCGGGATCAGTTCGCGCGGTTCTTCATGAGGTCGCGGATCTCGGTCAGCAGCACCACGTCCTCCGGCGGGGCGGCGGGCGCTTCCTCGGCCTTCTTGTGCAGCTTGTTGATGGCCTTGATCATGAGGAAGATCACGAACGAGATGATGATGAAGGTGATGACGGTGTTGATGAAGGCGCCGTAGCTGATGACCACGCCGCCCTTGCCCTCGGGTCCGGCTTCCTTCAGCACCCATTTCAGGCTGTCGAAGTTGACTCCGCCGATGGCCCAGCCGATCGGCGGCATGATCACGTTGTCGACCAGCGACTTGACCACGTCCTTGAAGGCCGCGCCGATGACGATGCCCACGGCCATGTCGATGACGTTGCCGCGCATCACGAATTCCTTGAACTCGCTCACCATGCTCATTTGCATTCCTCCCGAAGTGAATGGTCCCCGTGCGAGATATAGCACGCGGGCATGAAAAAATCGAGCAGGCGTCAGGCCACGCGCCCGTCGAGCACGGCGATGCCCGCCAGTTCGGCATGGAAACGGTCGCCGGGTTCGAGCGCGGCGACGCCGGCCGGGGTGCCGGTGAATACCAGGTCGCCGGGCTTGAGTTCGAACAGGCGCGACAGCCCGGAAACGATCTCGGGCACGCTCCACAGCATCGCATCCAGGCGCGACTGCTGGCGCAGCTGGTCGTTGACGTGCAGCGACAGCAGCGTGTCCGGCGCCGGCCTGGCGGCCGTGGCCGGCAGCAGCGCGGAAACGGGAGCGCCGTGGTCCATGCCCTTGGCCGTGTCCCAGGGCAGGCCGCGTTCCTTGGCGCGGGCCTGCAGGTCGCGCCGGGTCAGGTCCAGGCCCACGCCGTGGCCGAAGACCAGCCGTTCGACGTCGGCCGGGTCGACGTCGCGGCCGCCTCCGGCCAGCGCCACCACCATCTCCACCTCGTGGTGCAGCAATGACGTGGCCGGCGGGTAGGGCACGTCGCCGCCGTCGCCGACGATGGCATCGGCGGGCTTGGTGAAGAAGGTCGGGTTGCCGCGCTCGACGCGGGCGCCCATCTCGCGCGCATGCTCGGCGTAGTTGCGGCCGATGCAGAAGATGCGGCGCACCGGAAAGCGGCGTTCGTCGCCGGTCACGGGCAGGCTGGGGATGGCGGGGGGCGCGAAAAGATAGTCCATCGCGCAAGCATAGCAACCCGCCGGATCCGTGGCAGCGCTCCTTGATCCGGCCTGTGCGGGATGCGGGTGTAGGCCGGCTCAAGCCGAAGGTGGAGCCGGCGAGGCGGGATGCGGGCTTGTGGCGAGAGTTGGCATGGCGACGCCGGATCCGTCGCTTTGCTCCTTGATCCGGCCTACGCCGCAGGACCGGCGGGTGATGCCCGCGCTGCCCGGAGGGCTGCTCACGTGACAAGCGCCGCCTGGCAGATGACACGTGTCACCAGCAGGACTTGATGTTCCTCCCTTCCGCGGCCGCCGGTACGCGGGCACGCTATGTCATGTGGCCGTGACGGGAACGGGCAACGGGAGAGGATGTGGACAACGGCGATCTCTTGAAAGAGTTGCGCATCGAGCGCGCGCATCGCGACGATCACGACGCGTCGGCGCGGCGCTGGCCGTGGCTGGTGCTGGCCGTGGTCGTGGTGCTGGCGATCGGGGCCGGCGGTGTCTGGTGGTGGTCGCAGGCGCGCGCGCTCGAGGTGCACACGGTAACGGCGGTGGCGCCGTCGGCCACGGGTGCGCAGGCGGCGGTGCTGCAGGCCTCCGGCTACGTGACGGCGCGGCGCAAGGCCACCGTGTCGGCGCAGATCGTCGGCACCCTGACCGAGGTGCTGATCGAGGAAGGCGACCACGTCGAGAAGGGCCAGGTGCTGGCGCGGTTGGAAGACAGCGCGCAGAAGGCCCGCCTGAACGCGGCCCGCGCCGATGCCGCGGCGGCACGGGCGCGGACCGAGCAGACCCGGGTCGAGCTGGCCCAGGCCCGGCGCGACATGCAGCGCCAGGACAAGCTGGTGGCCCGGCATTTGGTGGCCGAGCAGCAGGCCGAGCAGGCGCGCACCAAGGTGGCCAACCTCGGGGCGCAGCTCAACGCGCAGGAAAAGCAGGCCAAGGCGGCCGAGGCGCAGGTGCGCATCGCCCGGGTCAACTACGACTACACCGTGGTGCGCGCGCCGTTCGCCGGCGTGGTCACGCAGAAGACCGCGCAGGTCGGCGAGATCATCGCCCCGTCGGCGGCCGGCGGCGGCTTCACGCGCACCGGCGTGGGCACCATCGTCGACATGGACTCGCTGGAAGTGGACGTGGACGTCAACGAGGCCTACATCAGTCGCGTCAAGCCGGGCATGCCGGCCACCGCGGTGCTGGATGCCTACCCGGACTGGGAGATCCCCGCCCACGTGATCGCCATCGTGCCCACCGCCGACCGCGGCAAGGCCACGGTGAAGGTGCGCGTGGCGCTGGAAAAGAAGGACCCGCGCATCATTCCCGACATGGGTGTGCGGGTGTCGTTCCTGGAGGCCGAGCCGGAACGGCGCGCCGAGGCGCCGAAGGGCGTGCTGGTGCCGGCCACGGCCGTCGTCGAGCGCGACGGACACGAGGTGGTGTTCGTGGTGCATGACGGCAGTGCCAATGCCGTGAAGGTGACGCCGGCTCAGCAGAGTTACGGCGACCTCAAGTTGTTGCCCGAGGGCGTGAAGCCGGGTGCCGAGGTGGTCGACAAGCCACCGGAAAAAATGGCTGACGGCATGCGGGTGAAGGCGGCGAAGTCGCCGTGAAGACGGATGCCCGCGGAATGACCGGAGTGAGTAGGGCGGGCACTGCCCGCCGCAGCTGTTCGTTTATGCCATGGCGGGCAGTGCCCGCCCTGCGCGAGGCAAGCCGGAAAGAACTTTGCATACACGCAGGAGAGGAAGTCGCATGACTACCCTGATCGACATCGAGAATCTGTCCAAGACCTACACCCGCGGCAAGCAGAAGGTGGAGGTGCTGCACCACATCGACCTTGCCATCGCCGAAGGGGATTTCCTGGCCCTGATGGGGCCGTCCGGCTCGGGCAAGACCACGCTGCTCAACCTGATGGGCGGGCTGGACACGCCCACCGGCGGCAGCATCGAGGTGGGCGGCAAGCGCATCGACCAGCTCGGCGCGTCGGCGCTGGCCAGGTGGCGCGCATCCAACGTGGGCTACGTGTTCCAGTTCTACAACCTGATGCCGATGCTGAGCGCGCAGAAGAACGTGGAACTGCCGCTGCTGCTGACCAAACTGTCGGCCAAGCAGCGCAAGCGCAATGCCTCGATCGCGCTGCAACTGGTGGGCCTGTCCGATCGTGCCTCGCACAAGCCGTCGGAGCTTTCCGGCGGCCAGCAGCAGCGCGTGGCGATCGCCCGCGCGATCGTGTCCGACCCCACGCTGCTGGTGTGCGACGAGCCCACCGGCGATCTCGACCGGCAGTCGGCCGAGGACGTGCTGGGTCTGCTGCAGACGCTCAACCGCGAGCACGGCAAGACCATCGTCATGGTCACGCACGATCCCAAGGCCGCCGAGTACGCCCGCCATACCCTGCATCTGGACAAGGGCACGCTGGTCGAACAGGAAGCACTGGCGTGAATGGGAGCCTGTCTCCCGGCGGGAGGGGCTCGGGGTGAAGGTCCGTGCGGGGCTCGGGCTCCGGCGGCGAACCCTCATCCGGCCCGACGGGCCACCTTCTCCCGGTGAGAAGGAAAAAGCGAGGACAAATCAATGAAATATTTTCATCTGATCTGGGCGGCGCTGTTCCGGCGCAAGACACGCACCATCCTGACACTGGTGTCGATCATGGCCGCCTTCCTGCTGTTCGGGCTGCTGAACACGGTGCGCCTGGCGTTCCAGCCGGGCGACAACGTGGTCGGCGCCGGACGGCTGGTCGTCACCTCGAAGGTGTCGATGATGCAGTCGCTGCCCAAGGGGCTGGGCAACAAGTTCCAGCAGCTTTCGGGCGTGGCCGGGGTGGCTTCGGCCAGCTGGTTCGGCGGGTTCTACCAGGACGCCAGGAACCAGATTCCCAGCTTCGCGGTCAGCCCGGACTACCTGGACCTGTACCCGGAAATCGCGGTTCCGCCGGCGCAGCGCAAGGCCTGGATGCGCACGCGCACCGGCATTCTGGTCGGCGACAAGCTGGCCGCGCGTTTCGGCTGGAAGGTGGGCGACAAGATACCCCTGCAATCCTCCGTGTGGCCGTCGCGGTCGAGCGGCAACAACACCTGGACGGTCACGATTTCGGGAATCATGCACGGCAAGGGCGACAAGGCGGCGGCCTACGGCATGATGGCCCTGATGCACTGGAAGTACTTCGACGAGAACAACCAGTACGGCTCCGGCGACGTGCACTGGTTCGTGGTGCAGGTGGCCGACCCGTCGGCGGCCGACGCCGTCGCCGACAGGATCGATGCGTTGACGGCCAATTCCAGCCACGAGGTCAAGGCGCAGACCGAGCAGTCCTTCCAGGCGTCGTTCCTGAAACAGCTGGTCGACATCGGCCTGATCGTCGCCTCGATCATGGGCGCGGTGTTTTTCACGCTGCTGCTGTTGACCGGCAACACCATGATGCAGGCGGTACGCGAGCGCACCTCGGAGCTGGCGGTGCTCAAGACCATCGGCTTTTCCAGTTCCAGCGTGCTCGGCATGGTGCTGGCCGAAAGCGTGCTGATGCTGCTGCTCGGCGGGGTGATCGGCCTGGGGCTGGTGTCGGTGATCGTGCCCGGCCTGGCGGCGGCCAGCGGCGGCATGATGCCGGTGCACGGCGTCAGCGGCGCCACCTGGCTGCTGGGTGTCGGTTTGATGCTGGCGTTCGGCATCGTGGTGGGGCTTGCGCCGGCGCTGCGCGCCATGCGCCTGAACATGGTTGATGCATTGAGGGCGGGATGATGAAAAAGTTTCTGGTCAATCTGGGGCTGGTGGCATGGATTGCCGTGGCCCTCTGGATCTGGGTCAAGCTGCCGTGGTTCGGCGCCGTCGCGCTGGTCGCGGTGTTCGCCCTGTGGCTGGGCCTGACGCGGAGCGGTCGCCAGGCGGCGTCCGTGACCTGGGTCGGCATCAGCACCCTGCGCCAGCGCCTGGGCTCCTCGCTGGTGATCGTGATCGGCATTGCCGGCGTGGTCGGGGTGCTGATCGCGTTGCTGGCCATGGGCAACGGCCTGCGCGCGACCATGGAGCGCGGCGGCAGCGACGACACCGCCATCGTCATGCGCGGTGGCGCGGCCACGGCGGCGCAATCGGTGCTGGTGCGCGCGGACATCGACGCCATCAACCAGGCCCCGGGCGTGGCGCGCAACGCCGACGGAAAGCCGCTCACCTCGGGAGAACTGGTGACGGCGGTCAGCGTGACCCAGAAGGATTCCGGCGCCGACGCCAACGTGCAGTTGCGCGGCGTGGACGACACCGCCTGGGCCGTGCGGCCGGGCATCAAGATCATCGAGGGGCGCAAGTTCAGGCCGGGCACCTACGAGCTGGACGTGGGCCGCCATGCCGCGTCGCGCTACGCCGGGCTCGAGCCGGGCCAGAGCATCAAGATCGGCTCGGATACATGGAAGGTGGTGGGCGTGTTCGCCTCCGGCGACGGCTACGATTCCGAATTGTGGGCCGACCGCCATGTGGTGGCCGGCGCGTTCCGGCGCGGCGACAGCGTGTCGTCGGCGCTGGTCAAGCTCACCAGTGCCGGGGCGTTCGACGCCTTCAAGGCGGCGCTCATGTCCAACCCGCAGTTGAACGTGAGGGTGGAAACCACGGCCGACTACTTCGCCCAGCAGTCGGCGGGGCTGGTCAAGGTGATCCGCATCGTCGGCCTCACGGTGGGCATCATCATGGCGATCGGCGCCGTGTTCGGCGCGCTCAACTGCATGTTCGCCGCGGTGGCCGCGCGCGCGCGCGAAATCGCCACCTTGCGGGCCATCGGCTTCCGCGGCGCACCGGTGGTGGTGTCGGTGATGCTCGAGACCATGGTGCTGGCCCTCCTGGGCGGCCTGGTCGGCGCCTTCATCGTCTGGCTGCTGTTCAACGGCCACAGCGCGTCGACGTTGCGCGGCTTCACCCAGCTGGTGTTCCAGTTCAAGGTGGACCCGGCGCTGGTCTGGACCGGCATCAAGTGGGCGCTGGCGATCGGCTTCATCGGCGGGCTGTTCCCGGCCGTGCGCGCGGCCCGCTTGCCGGTGAGCACGGCGCTCCGGGAATCCTGAGCGCCGTGACGCCGCGGCCGGTCGCGGGTCAGACCCGGTCGCGGCGTTCGCGGATCACCTTGTACTCGCCTTCGATGACGCCGGAGTCGGCCTCCCCGGCGGCGGCCCGCTTGCGCAGGCGATACAGCCGCCAGCGGAACCAGATCAGCCACACGACGCCGCCCACCAGCAGGATGGCCAGTGCCAGCAGGCCGAACACGAAAAAGGCGCCCAGCAGGAGCAGGGCGACGACCGCGGCCGCGATGCGGGCCAGCGGGTTCGGGGTGTGCCGCGGAGACGGCAGGTCGAAGCGCATGGGAGGTCCGCTGCTTTACAATCCAGATTCCTGACATGAGGTCGATCGGGACATGACACAAGGGGCAAAGACGGCGGACGTGGCTTCCGGGCGGCGGCTGTGCCGGCTGGAAACCATCGCCGATGGCGATGCCACGGAAATCGAGGCCGAGGTGGACGGCATCGCCGAGTCGATCGTCGTGCTGCGCCGCGGCGACCGCGCGCACGCCTACCTGAACGTGTGCCCGCACGCCGGTCGCCGCATGGACTGGGCGCCGGGCCGCTTCCTGGTCAAGGACGGCATCCTGGTGTGCGCGGTGCACGGCGCCAGCTTCCGGACCGACACCGGCCTGTGCGTGGGTGGCCCGTGCCGCGGCGCCAGCCTGATCGAGGTGCCGGTCCGCGTGGATGGCGACGGCAACGTCGAACTGGTTTGACAAGTAGGGCGGGCACTGCCCGCCGTTGCGGCCCTGATCTGCATCACGGCGGCATATACGGCGGACAGTGCCCGCCCTACGGGAACAGCAGGCCGGCAACCCGCGCCCGCGCCTGTTCCGCGCCGCAACGGCGGGCAGTGCCCGCCCTACGGAACAGGGCGTGTCCGGGCTGCGATTCCGGTGCGCTATCCTTGCCCCATGCAGACCTACCTCGACCTTCTCCGCCACGTGCTCGAGCACGGCACGGCCAAATCCGACCGCACCGGCACCGGCACGCTGAGCGTGTTCGGCTACCAGATGCGCTTCGACCTGGCCGACGGCTTTCCGCTGGTGACGACCAAGAAACTGCACTTGCGCTCGATCATCCACGAGCTGCTGTGGTTCCTGCGCGGCGACACCAACATCGGCTACCTCAAGGAGCACGGCGTCAGCATCTGGGACGAATGGGCCGATGCCGACGGCAACCTGGGCCCGGTCTACGGCCGCCAGTGGCGCGCCTGGCCGACTGCCGACGGCGGCACGGTGGACCAGATTTCCGGGGTGGTCGAGGAGATCCGCCGCAATCCCGATTCGCGCCGCCTGGTGGTCAGCGCCTGGAACGTGGGCGAGCTGCCGAAGATGGCGCTGATGCCGTGCCACACGATGTTCCAGTTCTACGTTGCCGACGGCAAGCTGAGCTGCCAGCTCTACCAGCGCTCGGGCGACATCTTCCTCGGCGTGCCGTTCAACATCGCCAGCTACGCGCTGTTGACGCACATGATCGCGCAGGCGTGCGAGCTGGCGCCGGGCACGTTCGTGCACACGCTGGGCGACGCGCACCTGTACAGCAACCACGTGGAGCAGGCGCGCGAGCAGCTCACGCGCGCACCGCGGCCCTTGCCCGTGCTCAGGCTCGACCCGGAGGTCCGCTCGATCTTCGATTTCCGCTACGGGGACATCGCCGTCGAGGGCTACCACCCGCACCCGGCGATCAAGGCCCCGGTGGCGGTGTGACCGTGTGACGCCGGGGCATTTCGGCAGGCGCGGATTTCCGCGATAATGGCCGTGCAAGCCCGGTGCATCGGCATGTCCGATGCGGTCTTCATCAGTCAAGGAACAGCGCATGTCCATTTCGTTGATTGCGGCACTGGATAACGACTCGGCCATCGGCAAGGACGGGAAAATGCCCTGGCATCTGCCGGACGACCTCAAGCATTTCAAGGAGCTGACCGTCGGCAAGTACGTGCTGATGGGCTACCGCACGGCGCTGGCCATCGGCAAGGCGCTGCCCGACCGCCACAACCTGGTGCTCAGCCGCCGCCACGAGGCGCCGTTCGAAGGCCAGGTCACGGTGCGCTCGCTGCCCGACGCGCAGGCCATCGCGGGCGGCACCGGCCTGATGGTGATCGGCGGCGGCGAGGTCTACCGCGAAACCCTGCCGTTCGCCATGCGCATGTACCTGACCTGGGTGGATACCAGCATCCCCGGCGCGGACGTGTATTTCCCCAGCGTGCATTTCCGCGAATGGGTGGAAATGTCGCGCGTGCACCACAAGAAGGACGCCGACCACGCCTACGCCTTCGACATGGTGAGCTACGTGCGCGAGTAGGCGCGTCCGTTGCCCTCCGATGCCTTGCCGACGATGAACGTCGTGGCCGGCGTGCTGCTCGACGCCGCCGGCCGCGTGTTGCTGGCGCAACGACCGGCGGGCAAGCAACTGGCCGGCTGCTGGGAGTTTCCCGGCGGCAAGCTCGAGCCGGGCGAAACGCACGTGACGGCGCTGCGCCGCGAGCTGCAGGAAGAGCTGGCCATCGACGCCGGCGACATCGACCCGCAGGCGCTGATCAGCGTGCCGCGACAGCAGGGTGAAACCCGGCTGGTGCTGCATGCGCACCGCGTTCGCCATTGGCACGGCGAGCCACGGGATGTCGAACACGCGGCATTGATCTGGCGCCACCCGACGGATGTGGAGATGCCGTCACTGGCACCCGCCGATCGGCCCATCGTCCATGCCATCCGGTTGCCTGCGTGTTATCCGGTCACGCCGGACACGGATGCCGCGAGCGTGCGTGCCATGCTGGACAACGCCCTGGCGCGTGGCATGACCTTGCTGCAGTTGCGCCTGCCCTCGTGGCCGGTGGATGCCGTGCGCGAACTGGCGGCCGGCCTGCTTCCCGCGTTGCGCAAGTCCGGAGCCACTTGCCTGCTCAACGGCGACATCGAAGGCGCGCGCCGCCTGGGGCAGGGCACGGGCGTGCATCTGCGCGCGGCGCAACTTGCGCGGTTGTCCGCGCGGCCCTTGCCACCCGGGCAATGGGTGGCCGCTTCGTGCCATGACGCGGACGAGCTGCGGCAGGCCGGGCAGGTGGCCGACTTCGCCGTCCTGTCCCCGGTCGCCGCTACCGCGACGCATCCGGGTGTCCGGAGCATGGGCTGGTCGTCGTTTGCCGCATGCGTGGCCGGTGCCGCCTTGCCGGTCTATGCCCTCGGCGGCATGACCCCCGACGACCTGCCGCGCGCCCGCCAATCCGGCGCCCAGGGCGTCGCCGGCATCCGCGCCTTTTGGCAGCACCGAGGTCGGTAGGGCGGGGACTGCCCGCCATGGTTGGCCTCATGGCAAGTCGGAGCCTGCTTGGCGGGCAGTGCCCGCCCTGCGGTTACGGCCGAAAGGAGGATGTCCGGGGGATGCCGTTATCGTGCCGACGCCAATGCCAGATAGCGTTCATGCAGGCGCCCCACGGCAGTATCGAGCGCGCTTTCGTCGCCATTGTTGTCGATGACGTCGTCGGCCAGCGCGCGGCGGGCCTCGTCGCCGGCCTGGGCTTCGAGCATGCGCCGCGCGGCGGCTGCGTCGAT
>CAZBZD010000007.1:0-23862 GCA_964496295.1 uncultured Rhodanobacteraceae bacterium
CTGGGCGACGCCGAGGCCATCGCGGCCAAGGCCGCGGCCGTGGCCAACCAGGGCAAGGCCGCGCGCTGACCCGCGTCATGCATGGCCGATCCCGGCCCACCATGGCCGTGCCGGATTTTTATCGATGCCGGGCAGGGCGGGCACTGCCCGCCCTGCCCGGCATGACTTGTGTCGAGGCATGCAAGCGTTCGATCGTTACCCGAGTCCCGAGCCCCGAGCCCCGAGCCCCGAGAATCACAACGCATCCACGTCCAGTTCGCCGGTACGGATGCGGATCACCTGTTCCAGCGTGCCGACGAAGATCTTGCCGTCGCCGATCTTGCCGGTGCGCGCCGATTGCTGGATGGCTTCCACGGCGCGTTCCAGCAGGTCGTCGGGCAGGGCGATCTCCAGCTTGATCTTGGGCAGGAAATCGACCACGTATTCGGCGCCGCGGTAAAGCTCGGTGTGGCCCTTCTGGCGCCCGAAACCCTTGACCTCGGTCACGGTGATGCCCTGCACGCCGATCTCGGCCAGGGCCTCGCGCACGTCGTCGAGCTTGAACGGCTTGATGATGGCGGTGACCAGCTTCATGGCAGGGCTCCGGGGCGGCGGGGGCCTCACTATACCCCGTTGTCACATTCCCATCCCAACCTGAATGGCTGTCCCGTACCGCATCGCACAAGGGGGCCGGTTGTAGGAAAATGCCTACACCAAGGCGCGCCATGTGCCGATAGCGGGTTCGTGGCACGGTTCCTAGACTTGTCATCAACTTTTTCGAGGTGCTGCCATGATCGGTGTCGAATCCATTGACCAACTTGCGCAGCGGCTCGCCGGATTGGTGCCGCCGGGCATGATGGCGGCTCGGGAGGATCTCGAAGCCAATTTCCGCGATGTCCTGACGCACGGATTGCGTCGCCTCGACCTCGTCACGCGCGAGGAGTTCGATGTCCAGCGCATGGTGCTGGCCCGGACCCGCGAGCGCCTCGAAGAACTCGAGAAGCGCGTCACGGGCATGGAATCCGGCGCCGACACGTCCGCCTGCTGACGTTTTCCAAGGGCCCGCGTCGTTGACGGCGCGGCCACCGTCTCCCGGGAGTGCCGCTTCCGGCTCGTCACCTCACCCCGATTGGGTCGGAAGCGGTTTTATTCACGGCCGGGATGTTCCGCCGTGGGTGGCGGCACGGTGAAACCCGGAGATGGCGAAGGCGCGTGCGCGACCGTCGGTCCGGCGTTGCGTGTTGTCCGCGTCGCCCCGTTTCGGGCCATGCCGTCCAGGGAAGGAATTGCCCGTCATGATCACCCCCGACCCCGAAATGCACCGGCCCCGCGATCGCGGCCGGAGCGATGCCTTGCCGGGAGCGCGGCCGTGAGCCTTGCCATCACCCTCAGCCGTGCCCAGCAGGGCGTTGCGGCGCCGCAGGTCATGGTCGAGGTGCACCTGTCCGGCGGCTTGCCGGGGACCGCCATCGTCGGCCTGCCGGAAGCGGCCGTGCGCGAGGCGCGCGACCGCGTGCGCGTGGCCATCCAGAACACCGCCTTCCAGTACCCGCGTTCGCGCGTCACCGTGAACCTGGCGCCCGCCGAATTGCCCAAGAACGGCGGGCGCTTCGACCTGGCCATCGCGCTGGGCATCCTGGCCGCGGCCGGCCAGGTACCGCGCGAGCGCATGGACGAGTGCGAATTTCTCGGCGAACTGGCCTTGTCCGGCAACCTGCGCGCGGTCACCGGCGTGCTGCCGGCCCTGCTGCGCGCGCGCCAGTGCAAGCGCCGCGTCGTCGTGCCGCGCGGCAACGCGGCCGAAGCGGCGCTGGTGGAGGGGGCCGACATCCTGGTCGCCGACACCCTGGCCGATGTCTGCGCCTGGTTGCGCGGCGGCGAGTTGCCGGCACCCGAGCCGGCGCAGGACGAAAGCACCGCCTGGGCCGGCCTGGACCTGGCCGACGTGCGCGGCCAGCTGCAGGCGCGCCGGGCGCTGGAAATCGCCGCGGCCGGCGGCCATCACCTGTTGCTGTCCGGCCCGCCCGGCACCGGCAAGACCATGCTGGCCGAGCGCCTGCCCGGCATCCTGCCGCCGCTGGGCGAAAGCGAGGCGCTGGAATCGTGCGCCGTGCGCTCGGTGGCCGGCATGCCGGTGGACCTGACGCGCTGGCGCCAGCGCCCGTTCCGCGCGCCGCACCACACCACCTCGGCCGTGGCCCTGGTCGGCGGCGGATCGCGGCCGCAGCCGGGCGAGATTTCCCTCGCGCACCACGGCGTGCTGTTCCTGGACGAGCTGCCCGAGTTCAGCCGGCACGTGCTGGAGGTGCTGCGCGAGCCGCTGGAGTCGGGCGAAATCGTCATTTCGCGCGCCATGCGCAAGGCCCGGTTCCCGGCCAGCTTCCAGCTGGTCGCGGCGATGAACCCGTGTCCCTGCGGCTATGCCGGCGATCCCGACGGCCGTTGCCGCTGCACGCCGGACCAGATCGCGCGCTACCGCTCGCGCATTTCGGGCCCGTTGATCGATCGCATCGATCTTGCCGTCGAAGTGCCGCGGGTGCCGCTGTCGGAGCTGACGGCGACGGACCGGGCCGGCGAAAGCAGCGCGTGCGTGCGTGAACGGGTGGTCCGGGCCCGGCAGCAGGCCATGGTGCGCAGCGGCTTGCCCAATGCCGAATTGTCCACCCGCGACCTGGAGCGCGATTGTGCCCTGGGCCCGCGCGAGCGCGGCTGGTTCGAGCGCGCGCTGGAGCGGCTCCGGCTTTCGGCACGGTCCTACCATCGCGTGCTGCGGGTGGCGCGCACCATCGCCGACCTCGACGGTTCCGCCGCCTGCGTGCAGCGCGAACACCTGGCCGAGGCCCTGCAGTTGCGGCGTTTCGACCAGGCCTGATCGCACCCCCGCAACATCGTCGCGGCCCGCCCGCCGGACACGCGGCGCCTTTGCCCGTGCCGGCCCGCGGCATCTGCCGCGCATTGTTCATTTCGGGCAACAGGCTGTTCGCGCATGGAAACGTCATATGCCCATGGTCATGGTTGACCTGGCCCGCTCGTGTCCGGATAATTGAACTGTCGGGTACGCAAATACCGACCTGCCGCCCCGGTACCGGATCTCCCTCCCCTCCCCCCGCTCCGGTACCGGGGGTCCGGCACCTCCGGCCACTCCCGATTTTTTTGCCCTGCCGCGACGGTTTTGCCATTACCATCGAGCGCATACACCACGGATGCGAGTGCGCATGGCAATTGATCTGGGCGTAATGCTCACCCTGCTTCTGGTCGTCGGTTTTCTGTCCCAGTGGGTGGCATGGCGCATTCGCGTGCCGGCCATCCTGATCCTGCTGTTCGCCGGCATCGCGCTGGGCCCGGTGACGGGCTGGTTCGATCCCGACCGGATGCTGGGCAAGCTGCTGTTTCCCGTCATCTCGCTGGCCGTGGCGCTGATCCTTTTCGAGGGCAGCATGACGTTGCGCTTCTCCGACCTGCGCGACGTGGGCAAGGCGGTGCGCGGCATGGTCAGCTACGGCGCGGTGATCGCCCTGCTGCTGCTGGCGGCCGCCGCGCACTGGATCGCCGGGGTGAGCTGGGAGCTGTCGTTCCTGTTCGGCGCCCTGACCTGCGTGACCGGCCCCACCGTGATCACGCCGATGCTGCGCACCTTGCGTCCCAACGCGCGCATCGCCCGCACGCTGCGCTGGGAAGGCATCGTCATCGACCCGCTGGGCGCGCTGTTCGCGGTGCTGGTGTACGAGGCCATCGTCTCGCACCAGCAGGGCCATTCCATCGGCGTGTTCGGGCTGACCATCCTGGTGGGCGCGCTGATCGGCCTGGTGATCGGCTACGCGCTGGGCTTCCTGCTGCGCCGGCAGTTGATTCCCGAGTACCTGCAGACCTACGGCACGCTGATCGCGGTGCTGGGCGCCTTCAGCCTGTCCAACACGCTGGCCCACGAGTCCGGGCTGCTCGCGGTGACGGTGATGGGCATCATGCTGGGCAACATGCGCGAGATCCACATCGAGCACATCATGGACTTCAAGGAGCACCTGTCCACGCTGCTGGTGTCGATGCTGTTCGTGGTGCTGGCCGCGCGCCTGCAATGGCCGTTGCCGCCGGGCGTGCTGTGGAGCGGGATCGTGGTGTTCCTGGTGGCGCAGTTCGTGATCCGCCCGGTTTCGGTACTGATCGCCACCGCCGGCAGCCAGCTCAACTGGGCCGAACGCACGCTGATCTGCTACGTGTCGCCGCGCGGCGTCGTGGCGGCCTCGGTTTCCTCGCTGTTCGCTCTGCGCCTGGCGGATCTGGGCATGACCGGCGCCGACGAGCTGGTGCCGCTGGTGTTCATCCTGATCATCGGCACGGTGACGTTGCAAAGCGCCACTGCGCGGCCGTTCGCGAAGTGGCTGAAGGTGGCCGACCCGGATCCCAACGGCGTGATGATCTTCGGCTCCGACCACGTGGCGCGCACCGTGGCGCAGGCGTTGACCGAGCAGAAGTTCCGCGTGCTGATCGTGGACGACGAGTGGGACGGCATCAGTGCCGCGCGCATGGCCGGGCTGCCCACGTTCTACGGCAACCCCACTTCGCAGCACGCCGCCATGCACATGGACCTGACCGGCATCGGCCGCCTGCTGGCCATGTCCACGCGGCGCGAGCTCAATTCGCTCACGTGCATGCAGTACCGGCAGGTTTTCGGTCGCGAGCGCGTCTACCGCCTGCGCATCCTGACCCCGGAGCAGAGCCACGACCGGGCGGCCTTCGCCGGCTCGATCCAGTCCAAGGTGCTGTTCGGCGACACCATGACCCACGCGCGCTTCAACAAGATGCTGTCGACCGGGTGGCGCGTGAAGACCACCCAGTTGACCGAGGCCTACGACTGGCCCCAGTTCCTCGAGCACAACGGCGAAGGCTCGGTGCTGATGTTCGGCATCGACGGCACCGGCCGCCTGCGCGTGGCTTCCAACAAGCGCGAGGTCGAGCCCCGGCCGGGCTGGACGGTGCTGGTGCTGGTATCGCCCGATGCCCCGGCCTCGCCACCGAAGCGGCTGATGCAGGAGGCGCAGGCCGCCAGGGGACAGGAATCGGCGGACGCTCCCGAGCAATCACGGGCCGGGTAGGGCGGGCACTGCCCGCCATCGAACGCGTCATCGGCGGGCAGCACTCGCCCCTTCAGATGCCGTGATGCTTGCCCTGGTAGGGCGCGTAGAACGCGCGCAATCGCGCGAGGTCGGCCTGCATGTCGTCGCCGGTCTCGAACAGCGGCCCCAGCACGATGCGCTTGCCGGGATAGTGGAAGGCGACCGGAAACACCGGCACATCGGCATGGCGGGCGATGTGCCAGAAGCCGGTTTTCCAGCGCTCGACCGGCTTGCGCGTGCCTTCGGGCGTGATCGCCAGCCACAGCGACGGCCGGTCCCGCAGCCGGTCGGCCATCTGCTCGACCACGCCGCGTGCCGCGCGGCGGTCGATGGCGATGCCGCCAAGCTTGCGCAGCAACGCACCGAGCGGAGCGAACAGGCCGTGGAACAGCTCGGCCTTGATCATGAAATGCACCTCGGCGCCGATGCCGACCTTCATCAGCAGGCCCCAGATGCCGTCCCACCAGGACGAATGCGGCGCGCCGATCAGCACCAGGCGCGCGCAGTCGGGCAGTTCGCCTTCCAGTTGCCAGCCGCACAGGCGCAGGACGCCGCGGCATCCCTTGCGCAGGAGATTGTCGCGGTAGTGCGGCATGCGTGCGGGCAGGGTCCCCGCGCGGGGAATGCCGGGGCTCATTCGCTTCTCCAGTCGCGCTTGCGGGCCTGCTTGAGCTGGCCGCGCTGTTTCTTGTCGGCCAGCCGGCGTTCGCGCGAGGCGCGCGTGGGCCGGGTCGCGACGCGCTTCTTCGGCGCCGTGGCGGAGGCGCGGATCAGCGCCGCCAGGCGTTCGCGGGCGTCGTCGCGGTTGCGGGCCTGGTCGCGGAAGCGCCGGGCCTGGATCACCACCGTGCCTTCGGCCGTGATGCGCCGGTCGCGGCGCGCCAGCAGGCGCTCGCGCACGGCCTCGGGCAGGCTGGGCGAGGCGGCGGCATCGAAGCGCAGCTCGACCGCGCTCTCGGTGCGGTTCACGTGCTGTCCGCCGGGGCCGTCGGCGCGCGTGAAACGCTCGACGAGCTCGCTGTCGGGAATGCGAATATGGCGACTGATGACCAGCATGGCGTCATTCTCGCACGACATCCCACGACTTCCCCCACACCACTTCTGGCAGGGGCGAAATGGCACTTGCTTAAGCCTTCACTCGCCTCCGAACCGTTCGCGCTGAGCGTAGGCCGCAGGCCGAAGTCGAAGCGCATCCAGCAAGTTGCCGGCATGTCCTTCGACTTCGGCCTGCGGCCTACGCTCAGGACGAACGGTAGCCAAGCAAGCGCTATTTCGAGTAAGGGTGGGTGATCAGCGCCCGCGTGGCCAGGCGCTGGCGAAGGTCGCGATGGCGGCAGCGGCCAGGCCGATCGGCCAGCCGATGCCGTGCTGCGGCGCCAGCGCCCACATCAGCACGGCGCCGATGCCGAGGGTGGCGCCGAGCAGGCCGCCGGCGAGCAGGTGACGGATGCGGCGGGCCTCGACGTGCAATTGCGTGAGGTCCCGGGACGAAAAGTGCACGCGGGTCTGCCCGTTCAGTGTCTGCTCGAACAGCTCGCGCACCAGCTCCGGCATCAACGGCGCGGCATGCAGCCACTCGGGCATGCGCTGGCGCAACGTGCGCGCGACCCGGCGCGGGCTGTAGCGCTCGCGCAGGATGCGTTTCAGGACCGGATGCGCGACCGCCCAGATGTCGATCTCCGGATCGAGCATGCGGCCCACGCCCTCGATGTTGAGCAGGGTCTTCTGCAGCAGGATCAGTTGCGGCTGCAGGGTCAGTTCGAAGCGGCGTGCGGTGGCGAACAGCTTGGCCACCACTTCGGCCAGCGAGATCTCCGACAGCGGGCGCGTGAAGTAGGGTTCGCACACGGTGCGGATGGCGGTTTCCAGCTCGTCCACGCGGATGTGGCGCGGCATCCAGCCGGCGGCCAGGTGCAACTCGGCGATGCGCCGGTAGTTGCGCTCGAACATGGCGATGAAGTTTTCCGCCAGCCAGTACTGGTCGTCCTCCGGCAGCGAACCCATGATGCCGAAGTCGAGCGCGATGAAGCGCGGGTGCTCGACGCGCGAGGTGTCCACCCAGATGTTGCCCGGGTGCGCGTCGGCATGAAAGAAGTTGTCGCGGAACACCTGTTCGTAGAACAGCCGCACGCCCATCGCGGCCAGCTTGCGGCGGTCGATGCCGGCCGCGTCGATGGCGTCGATGTCGTCGGCGGTGACGCCGTGCACGCGCTCCAGCGTGAGCACGCGCTCGTTGCTGTAGGGCCAGTGCACGGCGGGCACGTACAGGTCCGGCGAGTGCTCGAAATTGCGCTTGAGCAGGCTGGCGTTGGCGCCCTCGTGCTGCAGGTCGAGTTCGTTCTCGAGGGTCTTCTCGATTTCCGCGACCACGTCCAGCGGGCGGATCTTGTCGGCGTTGGGATGCCAGCGCTGGGCCAGCTCGCCGACCGCGCGCAGCAGGTCCACGTCGCGCGCGATGCGACGCTCGATGCCCGGGCGCAGCACCTTGACGACGACCTCGCTGCCGTCGTGCAGGTTCGCCGCGTGGACCTGCGCGATCGAGGCCGAGGCCAGCGGGGTCTCGTTGAAAGCGGCAAACAACTCGGCGACCGGCGCGCCCAGTTCGCGTTCGATGATGGCGCGCGCCTCGCTGCCGGGAAAGGGCGGCACCTTGTCCTGCAGCTCGGCCAGTTCGTCGGCGATGTCGGCGGGGACCAGGTCGCGGCGCGTGGACAGCATCTGGCCGGCCTTGACGAAGATCGGGCCCAGTTCGTTCAGCGCGAGGCGCAGGCGCGTGCCGCGCGGCAGCCGGCGCACGTCGGCGCGGGCGCGCGGCAGCAGCAGGCGCATCCATTTCAGGGGGCGGAACAGGTGCGTGGTGTCGACCACGTCGTCGAGGCGGTAGCGCAGCAGCACGCTGGCCACGTGCAACAGGCGCGGCACCAGGCGCAGCGGCGTCCTCATGCGCCGGGTTTCCGTCGCGCGGCCAGGCGCCGGATGCGCGCTTCCAGGCGTTCGGTGCGTTCGCGCAGGTGGTCCACTTCGTCCAGGAAGTCGTCCATTTCGCCGGGGGCCACGGCCAGGCGGGCTTCCTCGCGCAGCCAGTCGGCGCCGTCCTCGGTGAAGTGGCGACCGCTGTCGCGCACGTGCGACAGCGCCCCGGCGAAGCCGCGCGCCAGCGGCACGCCGAGCACCTCGCCGAACACGCGCGCGAAGGCGGCTTCGAAATCCGGGGCATAGCTGCGCGCCAGCTTTTCCAGGCGCCGGGCGAGGTCGGCGTCGCCGGCGATCTCGACCTTGCCGGGGGCGATGCCTTCGTTGCCGGCATGCATGGCCATGGCCAGCAATCCGCCCGGCGTCGCGCTCACGCGCAGGGAGGCCTGCTTGCCGTCGTCGGCCGGGCCGACCTCGAGCTTGCCGTCGACCACGCGGATGGCCATGGCCAGGTCCGGTCCGTCCAGATGCACGTCCAGACGCCGGCCTTCCAGCGTCTTCAGGCCGGCCCGGGTATCCGGATCCAGTGCCAGGGCCTGGTTCAGTGCCAGCTCCAGCGCGCGTCCACCGAGGGCACGCAAGGGACGTGGCGGGAAGCGGGAGGTGGTGGCGTCGGTCATGCCCCGATTGTAGCCGTTGTGCCCGCGACCGCCACGGCGTGGCCGCAGCGTCGGACAGGATGGGTGGATCGTGGGGCAGTGCCCGCCCTGCGGGATGAGGTTTCAGGCGGCGCCGGCGAAGCCGAGCTGGCGCCAGGCCTCGTAGACCGCCACGGCCACGGCGTTGGACAGGTTCAGGCTGCGGTTGTTCGGCTGCATCGGCAGGAGCAGGCGTCGCGCCGGTTCGATCCGGTCGAGCACCTGCGTGCCCAGGCCCCTGCTTTCCGAGCCGAACAGCAGCGCGTCGCCGTCGGCAAAGCGGGCTTCGGTGTAGCAACGGCTGGCAAACTTGGTGAAGGCGAACACGCGCGGGCGTTCCAGCGCTGCAAGGCAGGCCTCCAGGTCGTCGTGCACGCGCACGCTGGCGTATTCGTGGTAGTCCAGCCCGGCGCGACGCAGGCGCTTGTCGTCCAGTTCGAAGCCGAGCGGGCGGACCAGGTGCAGGCCGGCGCCGCTGTTGGCGCACAGGCGGATCACGTTGCCGGTGTTGGGCGGAATCTCGGGCTGGTGCAGGATCACGTGCAGCATCCCGCCATTATGCCGCGTCGCTGGGCCGGGCTCCCGGAAGGCCGCTCAGCCCGGCGAGGGCAACGCCAAGGGCAGGCCGGCGGCGAAGCGGGCCAGTTGCACCGGCTCGACATGGGCGGACAGGATGACGACCAGCGCGCCGATCACGGCCATGCTGCACACGGCAAACAGCAGGCACATCAGGGTTCGTTCGGTTTTCATGGGGCATTCCTTGGTTCGGGGTGGGTGCTTCCCGTTCGATGCAAACAGCTTGCCAACTTGCCGATGTCGAAAAAATTGATGCCTGTCATGGACTTGCGTTGACAAACAGAAACGCGGCGGGGCGGAGCGGTGTCCGCGGACGGGCGCTTGTCCGGGGGCGGACATTGCGTCTGTCGCAGCGTGCCGGTAGCCTCCCCCGAAAGTGCGCGCACGGTCTGCGCGTTCAAAGGGAGGAACAACATGCGACATTCGATTGCTCTGCTTGCGGCAGGTTGCCTGACGCTTGCCGTGGCTTCCGTCATGCCGTCCGCCGTCGCCGCTCCGGCTCCGGATGCGGCGGCCGCCGACACCGAACAGGCGGTGGCACTGCCGGACATCCCGTACACCCGCTTCCGGCTTCCCAACGGCCTGACCGTCGTGGTCAGCGAGGACCACAAGGCGCCGGTGGTGGCCGTCAGCGTCTGGTACCACGTCGGCTCCAGCTACGAGCCGGCGGGCAAGACCGGCTTCGCCCACCTGTTCGAGCACCTGATGTTCCAGGGCTCGGAGAACCACGAGGGCGAGTTCTTCGATCCGTTCGAAAAGGTCGGTGCCACCGACATGAACGGCACCACCTGGCTGGACCGCACCAATTACTTCGAAACCGTGCCCACCACGGCCCTGGACATGGCGTTGTGGATGGAGTCCGACCGCATGGGCCACCTGCTCGGGGCGATCGGCCAGAAACAGCTGGACGAGCAGCGCGGCGTGGTGCAGAACGAGAAGCGCCAGGGCCTGAACCAGCCCTACGGCCAGGCCAACACGATGATCCTGGCCCATGCCTTCCCGGCCAACCACGGCTATCACCACACCACCATCGGCTCCATGGACGACCTCAACGCGGCGTCGCTGGAAACCGTCAAGAAGTGGTTCCGCGACTACTACGGCGCCGCCAACGCCACCGTGGCGCTGGTCGGCGACATCACGCCGGAAACGGCCAAAAAGAAGATGCTGAAATACTTCGGCGACATCCCGGCCGGCAAGCCGGTGCCGCGGCCGCAGCCGTGGATCGCCGCGCGCGACAGCGCCAGCCGCGACGTGATCACCGACAACGTGCCGCAGGTGGCGATCTTCCGCGAGTGGAACGTGCCCCAGCGCGGCAGCGCCGCGGTACCGCTGCTGGACCTGGCCACCACCGTGCTCGGCTACGGCAAGTCCTCGCGCCTGTACCAGCGCCTGGTCTACGAGGACAAGCTTGCCGACAGCGTCTCGGTCAGCATCCGTCCGCACCAGCTGGCCAGCGGCGTGTTCCTGCGCGTGATGGTGAAAAAGGGCAAGGACCCGGCCAGGGTCGAGGCGGCCATTGCCGACGAATGGAACAAGTTCCTCGCCGAGGGACCGACGGCCGGGGAACTGGCGCGTGCCAAGACCATCTACGAGGCCGGCTTCATCCGCAACCTCGAGGAGACCTCGGGCAAGGCCGCCATGCTGGCCGCCGGCCAGGTCTACCAGGACGATCCCGGTGCCTGGAAGACGTATTTCGAGCGCACCCGCGGGGCCACGCCCGCCGCGGTGCAGAAGGCCGCACGGCAATGGCTGTCCAGGGGCGCCTACACGCTGGTCATCAAGCCCGGCAAGACCCGTTCGGTCGACGTGGACAAGATCGAGGGACTGGCCGCCGAGCCCGGCAGGCCGGCCGACAAGCCCGACAACACCGGCGACTACCACGTCGTGAAATCCGACGTGGACCGCAGCAAGGGCGTGCCCGCGGTCACCACCTTCCCGGACCTCACTTTCCCGGACCTGCAGCACGCCACCCTGGACAACGGCATCAAGGTGGTGCTGGCCGAGCGTCATGCCGTGCCCGTGGTGCAGGTGCGCATGCTGTTCGATGCCGGCTATGCCGCCGACCAGGGCGGAAAGCTCGGCACTTCCAGCTTCACCATGGCCATGCTCGACGAGGGCACCGACGAGCTTGATTCGGTGCAGATCGCCAACCGCAAGCAGAACCTCGGCGCCCGCATCGACGCCGGATGCTCGCTCGACGCGTGCAGCGTGTCGCTGAACGCGCTCAAGGCCAACCTGGCGCCGTCGCTGGAGCTGTACGCCGACGTCATCCGCGAGCCGGCCTTCCGCAAGGCCGACATCGAGCGCAAGCGCGGCCAGTGGATCGCCGGCATCGCGCGCGAGAAGAGCCGGCCCATGACCATGGGCCTGCGCGTGCTGCCGCCGCTGCTGTTCGGCAAGGACCACGCCTACGGCATCCCGCTGACCGGTTCGGGCTCGGTGGCCTCGATCAAGTCCCTGACCGCGGCCGACATGCGCGGCTTCATGCATGACTGGATCCGTCCCGACAACGTCACCCTGCTGGTGGCCGGCGATACCACGCTGGAACAGGTGCTGCCCAAGCTCAACGCCGCCTTCGGCGACTGGAAGGCGCCGGCGACGCCGGTGCCGGACAAGAACCTGGCCCACGTCGAGCTGCCCGACCATGCGCGGGTGTTCCTGATGGACCGTCCGGACGCCAAGCAGACGCTGATCCTGGCCGGCTGGGTCGCTCCCTCGACCAAGGCTGCCGACGCAGAGGCCATCGACGTCATGAACGGCGCCTTCGGCGGCACCTTCACCTCGCGCCTGAACATGAACCTGCGCGAGGACAAGCACTGGGCCTACGGCGCGCGCAGCTTCAACACCGGCGCCATCGGCCAGACCATCCTGGCCATGTACGCCCCGGTGCAGACCGACAAGACCGTGCCCTCGATCAGGGAGGTGCTCAAGGAGGCCCGCGCCGTGGTCGGCGACAAGCCGCTGACGGAGGCCGAGATCGTCAAGATCAAGAACAACGACATCCGCAGCCTGCCCGGCGGCTACGAGACCACCTCGGCGGTGCTCGGGGCGATGACCGGCATCGTCAAGTACGACCGTCCCGACGACTACGTGCAGACCCTGCACCAGCGCATCGCGGGCGTGACCCTGGACGAAGCCCGGGCCGCGGCGGCCGAGCTGGTCCATCCGGACAAGCTGACCTGGGTGATCGTGGGCGACCTCGACAGGATCGGCAAGCCGGTGCGCGCGCTCGACCTGGGCCCGGTCCAGGTCCTGGATGCCAGCGGCAAGCCGGTCGAGGCGGCCGAGTAGGAACTTGCTGCGCGGTTCAGGCTGCGCCGCTACCATGAGAGGCCGGATGGGGACCCCATCCGGCCTTTTTTCACGTGACTTTCAGCCATCGGAGACTTCCATGCGCAAGACCGTGCTGATACCCGCCCTCCTGGCCGTGCTGCTGGGTGGTTGTTCCTGGGGCATCAAGCTCAACGATGCCGGCCGTCAGGTGCAGACCGACTGGACCGGCGACATGAGCGACTGCAGGCAACTGGGCAAGGTCACGGTATCCGTGGCCGACCACCTCGGGCCCATCGACCGCAACAGCATCAAGGTGCGCGACGAGCTGGAAGTGATGGCCCGCAACGAGGCCGCCGGGATGGGCGCCGACACCGTGCATCCGCTGGCCGAGCCGGTCGACGGCAGCCAAGCCTGGGGCGTCTACCAGTGCAAAGGGGTGGCCGCCGGGACCACCACCGGCACGAGCACCCGGCCGGCCGATTCCCGGAGCAGCAGCGGCACGCAAACCTTCCCCGTCGACTCCGGTGGCTGATCGTTCGTGCCTTGGACACGCCGCAGGGCGGGCGTTGCCAGCCAATCGGACCTTCGGCGAAGGCCAGGCCATGCGGGAACCGGCCTGCGCCCGCCGCGGGCAGGGTTTGCCCGTGCCTACGCGTCCAGATCGGGAATCAGCCGGCTTTCCAGCCGCGCGATGGCATCCTTCAGCATCAGCTTGCGTTTCTTCAGGCGGGTCAGCTGCAACTGGTCGCCGGGCGTGCCTTCGGACAGCCGCGCGATGGCGGCGTCGAGGTCGCGGTGCTCCGTGCGCAGCTCGGTCAGGCGCTGGGTGATCCGTGCGGAGTCCTCGATGTGCATGGCGGAATACGGTCGACCTGGCCCGGCGGCGGAGTTTCCAGTGTACCGCGGGATGACGGGCCGGGACGTCCGTATACAATGGCCGGCCGCCGGTGATGGAACACGTGCCATCGCCGCGTGTCCCGCCATCCAGGAGTCTGCCGGTCCATGTTCTTTCGCAACCTGACGCTGTTCCGCTTTTCCGCCTCGGTCGCTGCCGGTCTGGACGGCCTGGAAGAGGCGCTGGGCGAGCACCGCCTGCGCCCGTGCGGGCCGCTGGAAATGACCACGCGCGGATTCGTCTCGCCGCTGGGCGGCGGCGAGGACGAGCCGCTGGTGCATGCCGCCGGCGAGCACCTGCTGGTCAGCGTGGGCAGCGAGGACAAGCTGCTGCCGGCTTCGGTGGTCAACCAGGAACTGTCGCGCAAGGTCCGCGCCGTCGCCGCCGAGGAAGGGCGCAGCGTCGGCGGCCGCGAGCGCAAGCGGATCAAGGCCGAAGTGCTCGACCAGCTGCTGCCGCGCGCCTTCGCGCGCCCCTCGCGGCTGGCCGCCTGGCTGGACCGCCGGCACGGCTGGCTGGTGCTGGACACGGCCAGCCGCAAGGCCGCCGAAAACGCGCTGTCCACCCTGCGCGACGCCCTCGGCAGCTTCCCGGCCGTGCCGCTGGCGCCGGAAAAAGCCCCGCGCCAGCTCATGACCGACTGGCTCACCGGCGGCGACATGCCCGCCGGCCTGACCCTCGCCGACGAGTGCGAACTGCGCGATCCGAGCGGTGCCGGCGGCGCCGTCGTGCGTTGTCGCCATCAGGATCTTGAAAGCGAAGAGATTCGGGAGCATCTTCGCAATGGCAAGCAGGTGTTCCAGCTGGGACTCTCCTTCGACGAGCGCATCGGTTTCGTGCTCGGCGAGGACCTCGCCATCCGCAAGCTGCGCTTCCACGACGTGGTCACCGAGGAGCTGGACACGCTCCGGAACGACTCGGCGGCCGAGGAGATGGATGCGCGCCTGGCGTTGATGACGCTGGAGCTGGTGCGCCTGCTGGGCAAACTGGAAGAATGGTTCGGCCTGCCGCGCCCTGCCGACGCCTGAATCCGGGCAAGGACGGGACAGGTCACCAAGGAAGCTCCGACTGAATCGGAAGGTACGGGTAGGGCGGGCACTGTCCGCCAAATAGGGTTGGCGTGCACACAAGCCCCGTAGCGGGCAATGCCCGCCCTGCTCGGAAACCGATTCGATCCAGGGCTTTTCCAACCATCGAGATCATGCGTTCATGGGCCGTCAATCCCCACCCGCCGACTGGCTGGAACTGGCCACCCCCGCCGGTGGCACCATCAAGGTCTTCAAGGCCGCGCACCCGCGTGCGCGCCGCCTGCGCCTGACCGTCACCCCCGGCGGCGCGCGCGTGAGCTATCCCAGCGGTACCCACCCGGCACAGGTATCCGCCTTCCTGCGTCAGAACGCGGACTGGCTGGAACGCAAGCTCGACGAAATGCGCATCGAGGCGGCCGCCCTGCCGTCGCTCAGGGTCGGCCGGCCCACCGACATGCCCCTGCGCGGCGAAACCGTGCGCCTGACCTGGGGCGAGGGCGCCTACCCGCGCATCGAGGAACGCGGCCGCACGGTGCGCCTGATCGTGCCGCGCCCGCACACCCGCGCCCTGCCGATCGCGCACGGCCTGCTCGCCGCCTTCCTGGAAGAGCACATGCGCCGCGACCTCGCACGCTGGCTGCCGCGCTACGTGCCGCGCCTGGGCCTGGCGCCGACGGCCCTGCGCATCCGTCCCCTGAAAAGCCTGTGGGGCAGCCTGGACACGCGCGACCGCATCAATCTGGATCTGGCTCTGGCATTGGCCCCGCCCGATGCCCTGCGTTACGTGCTGGTACACGAGCTGTGCCATCTCAAGGTGCGCAACCACTCGCCGGCCTTCTGGCAGCGCGTGGGCGAGCTGTACCCTGCGTGGCGGGCCCAGCGCGACTGGCTGCGTGCCAACGGTGCCACCCTCAAGGCCCAGATCGACCGCCTGATCGCCGACGTCGCCGACTGAGGCGTTTCCTTTTCGCGCTTCCTACGAAAGGCCGGCCAGGTGCCGCAGGTACGGCAGGCGGGCCAGCGCCAGGCCGATGGCCACGCCGATGGCGTCGAACAGGAAATCCCACGCCGAACCGAGCCGCGCCGGCTCCAGGTTCTGCGCAAGTTCGATGCCGCCGCCCATGGCCAGCATGGCCAGTGCCTGCCACCACCACGCGGGCCGCGGAAAGGCCAGGCGCGTGCACACGGCCAGGGCGGCGAAGCCCGCCAGGTGGTAGAGCTTGTCTTCCTCGTGGAACAGTTCGGGCACGGATTGCGCGCGCAGCCCGGCGTACAGCAGGAAGCAGGCGACCACGGCGAAAGCGAGACGCAGCAGGACGCGTCGCGTGGCGGGAGGGGGCAGGTTCATTGCGTGATCATGTCGAAGTTCCCGTGAACCGGCGTGGACCGGTACGCGGAATCATGATGCTGTGCCGGGGGCGGTGCCCACAAGGCCCGGACCGGGCGCCTGCCGTCGGGGCGGCCGAACGGTGCCGCCTCCGCTGCATCGACACCTGGCGGCATTCGACATGGTGATCGGCGACCCGGTCGTCCCGGCTTGCCACGCCCCGGTTCCCGCGTTCAGCCCGCTGCACGGGCATGACGACAAGGCCAGCCGTCATGTACGGAAGCGGCGTTGCCGTTAGAATGGTGCTCCACTCGGGAATTTGCCATGACAGAAATCGACACGCTCGCCCAATCCTCCCACCTCAAGCGCCTGGAAACCGAGGCCATCCACATCATGCGCGAGGTGGCGGCCGAGTTCACCAACCCGGTGATGCTGTACTCGGTGGGCAAGGATTCCTCGGTGCTGCTGCACCTGCTGCTGAAGGCGTTCTATCCCGCCAGGCCGCCGATCCCGATCATGCACGTGGACACGACGTGGAAGTTCCGCGAGATGATCGCGTTCCGCGACCGCCGTGCGCAGGAGACCGGGGTCAAGCTGATCGTCTACACCAACCAGGAAGGCGTGAAGCAGGGCGTCAATCCGTTTACGCATGGCGCGACGGTGCATACCGACATCATGAAGACGCAGGCGCTCAAGCAGGCGTTGGACAAGTACAAGTTCGACGCGGCCATCGGCGGCGCGCGGCGTGACGAGGAGAAGTCGCGGGCCAAGGAGCGCGTGTTTTCCTTCCGCAACGAGAAGCATCGCTGGGATCCCAAGAACCAGCGTCCGGAGCTGTGGGATCTGTACAACGCGCGCATCCGCAAGGGCGAGAGCGTGCGCGTATTCCCGCTGTCCAACTGGACCGAGCTGGACATCTGGCTTTACATCTACCGCGAGAAGATCGAGGTGCCGTCGCTGTACCTGTCGGCCGAGCGCCCGACCGTGGAGCGTGATGGCCAGTTGATCATGGTGGACGACGACCGCATGCCGCTGGAGCCGGGCGAAACGCCGGTGATGCGCAAGGTGCGTTTCCGCACGCTGGGTTGTTATCCGCTGACCGGTGCGATCGAGTCCGACGCCGATACCTTGCCCAAGGTGATCCAGGAGATGCTGGTCACGCATACGTCCGAGCGTTCCGGCCGCGTGATCGACAAGGATGAGGCCGCTTCGATGGAGAAGAAGAAGCAGGAAGGGTATTTCTGATACCCATGTTTCTCGCAGGTCGGGCAATGCCCGACGTGGGTGGCTCCGAGTTGTCGGGAGGCCCGACGGCGGGCAGTGCCCACCCTGCGGGTGAGGCTTTTGGGAAATGATTCGGGATATTGATATGCAATTCGACGTGGAAGGCAGCACCGTGACGCAGACTGACGAGGCCCAGGCGGCCATCGACGCCTATCTGGCGCAGCACGAGACCAAGAGCCTGCTGCGGTTCCTGACCTGCGGCAGCGTGGACGACGGCAAGAGCACCCTGCTGGGGCGCCTGCTGTACGACACCAAGCTGCTGTTCGATGACCAGCTGGCCACGCTCGAGGGCGACAGCCAGCGCCACGGCACGCAGAACGGCGAGCTGGATTTCGCGTTGCTGGTCGACGGCCTGTCGGCCGAGCGCGAGCAGGGCATCACCATCGACGTGGCCTACCGTTTCTTCAGCACCGAGAAGCGCAAGTTCATTGTTGCCGACTGCCCGGGGCACGAGCAGTACACGCGCAACATGGCCACCGGCGCGTCCACCGCGGACCTGGCGGTGATGCTGGTGGATGCGCGCAAGGGCCTGCTGACGCAGACGCGCCGGCATACCTGGATCTGCGGCCTGCTCGGCATTCGCCACGTGCTGCTGGCGGTCAACAAGATGGACCTGGTCGATTACGACGAGGCCACGTTCCGCGCCATCGAGGCCGAGTATCGCGAACTGGCCGACCAGATGGGCATCGAGCACGTCGTTGCGGTTCCGCTGTCGGCGCTCAAGGGCGACAACGTCAGCTCGCCGTCCGAGGCGATGCCCTGGTACGACGGGCCGCACATGCTGGAACATCTGGAATCCGTGCAGATCGGGCACCCGGCCAGCGAGCTGGGTTTCCGCATGCCGGTGCAGTGGGTGTGCCGTCCCGACCAGAATTTCCGCGGCTACGCCGGCCAGGTGGCGGCCGGTTCGGTCGCGGTCGGCGACGAGGTGGTGAGCCTGCCCAGCGGCGCGCGTTCGCGCGTGGCGCGCATCGTCACCTTCGACGGCGATCTTGCGCGCGCGCAGACCGGCGAGGCGATCACGCTGACCCTGGAAGACGAGCTCGACACCAGCCGCGGCGACGTCATCGCCGCCACGGCGCAGCCGCCGCAGGTGGCCGACCAGTTCGCCACGCACCTGTTGTGGATGAACGACACGGCGCTGCTGCCCGGGCGCCCGTACTGGATGAAGATCGGCACGCGCACCGTGACCGCGCAGGTGACCGAGATCAAGTACAAGGTGGACGTCAACACGCAGGACAGGCTGGCGGCCAAGCGCCTGGAACTCAACGAGGTGGGCTGCTGCAACCTGAGCCTCGATCACGCCATCGCCTTCGAGCCGTATGCACAGTGCCACGAGCTGGGCGCGTTCATCCTCATCGACCGCCAGACCAACGCCACGGTGGGCGCCGGCACCATCGACTTCGCCCTGCGCCGTGCCGAGAACATCCACTGGCAGCACATGGACGTCGATCGCGCCGCGCGTGCGCGCATCAAGGGCCAGGAACCGGCCTGCCTGTGGTTCACCGGCCTGTCCGGCTCGGGCAAGTCGACCATCGCCAACCTGGTGGAAAAGCGCCTGCACGCCATGGGCTATCACACGGTCATGCTCGACGGCGACAACGTGCGCCACGGCCTCAACCGCGACCTCGGGTTCACCGAGGAGGATCGCGTGGAGAACATCCGCCGCGTGTCCGAGGTGGCCAGACTGATGACCCATGCCGGCCTGATCGTGCTGGTCAGCTTCATCAGCCCGTATCGCAGCGAGCGGCGCATGGCGCGGCGCCTGTTCGGGGAGGGCGAGTTCCACGAGGTGTTCGTGGACACGCCGCTGGAAGTGTGCGAGCAGCGTGACGTCAAGGGCCTGTATGCCAAGGCGCGGGCCGGCGAAATCACCAATTTCACCGGCATCGATTCGCCCTACGAAGTGCCCGAGGCGCCCGAGCTGCACCTGGAAACCGTGGGCAGCGGCGCCGACGTGCTGGCGCAACGGGTGGTCGACGAGCTGCTGGGCAAGTAATCGCGCATGCCCGCGGATATCCCAAACCACCTTTGCCCGGTGCGTGTGGCTGGTGGCAGCGACAACCCGTGCCTTGCGGGAAATTTTCCCCGAAAGACCCCGTGCGCGGGGCGGGCGCTGCCCGTGATGAAAACTTCGCGTTGCCGCAAGCCGTGTCCGGCGGGCAATGCCGGCCCTCCGTATCCTGTGCCGGATGAGGTGCCATGCGGGAAACCACGAGGGGATAATGCATGGATGCGGTGAGCTTTGCCGACCTCGGTTTCCACGCCTGGCTGACCGTCGGCGTGGTGGTGGCGGTGTTCGCCTGCCTGGTGTGGGAGCGGCTGACCCCCGACATCGTGCTGCTGGGCGCGGTGGCGGTGTTGCTGGTGGGCGGCGTGCTGACGCCGGCCGAGGCACTGGCCGGGTTTTCCAATACCGCCGTGCTGACGGTGGCGGTGCTGTTCATCGTGGTGGCGGCCCTGCGTACCACCGGGGCGATCCGCTGGGTGGCTTCGTGGGTGCTGGGCAAGCCGCACGGCGCCTTCGTGGCGCAGCTGCGCCTGGTCGGCATTTCCTCGTCGCTCAGCGCCTTCATCAACAACACGCCGGTGGTCGCGATGCTGACCGCGGCGGTGGAAACCTGGAGCCGCAAGGCCAAGGTGTCGGTGTCCAAGCTGCTGATCCCGCTCAGCTACGCCACCATCCTCGGCGGCATGTGTTCGTTGATCGGCACCAGCACCAACCTGGTCGTGCTGGGCCTGATGCAGCAACACGGCGGACTGCCCGACCTGCACATGTTCGATCCGGCCTGGGTCGGCCTGCCGGCGGCCGTTGCCGGCCTGATCTATCTGCTGACGATCGGCCGCTGGTTGCTGCCGGATCGCCGCACGGCGCTGGACCAGGCGCGGGAGACACGCGAGTACGTGCTGGAAATGCAGGTCAGGACCGGTGGCCCGCTGGTGGGGCGCGACCTGGTCGGGGCGAGGCTGCGCCAGTTGTCCGGTGCATTCCTGGTGGAGGTGCAGCGCGCCAGCGGGCCGATCCGCCCGGCGGTGAAGCCCGATACCGTGCTGGAAGCCAACGACCGCCTGGTCTTCGTCGGCACCGCCGAGGGCCTGCGCGAGGTGCGCCAGGTGGCGGGCCTGGCGCATGCGGACGACCAGGTGTTCAAGGTGGGCGCCGACAGCGGCCGGCATTTCGTCGAGGCCGTGCCGTCGCGCCTGTCGCCGGTGGTCGGCCATACGCTGCGCGCGTCGCGTTTCCGCGACCGCTACGGCGCGGCGGTGGTGGCCGTCAACCGCCGCGGCCAGCAGTTGTCGCGCAAGCCGGGCGACATCGTGGTGCAGGCCGGCGACACGCTGCTGCTGGAAACCACCTCGGAATTCACGCGCGAGCATGGCCAGTCGCGCGAGTTCATCATGGTCAACGTGGTCGACGACACGCCGCCGGTGCAGCCGCGCCGGGCCCTGGGCGCGCTGGCCATCCTGGGCGCGATGATCCTGGCCAACGTCGCGCTGCACGTGGACATTTTCGTGTCCGCGCTGCTGGCCGCGCTGGCGGTGATCGTCACCGGCTGCGTCAGCTGGCGCGATGCGCGCCGCGCGGTGGACTACCCGCTGATCGTGGCCATCGCCTGCGCCTTCGCCATCGGCGTGGCCCTGTCCAAGACCGGCGTGGCCGCGGCCGTGGCCGGGGTGCTGCTGCATCTTGGCGACGGGGATCCGTTCTGGACCCTGGTCATGGTGTTCGTCCTGACCGTGATCTTCACCGAGCTTCTGACCAACAACGCGGCGGCCGTGCTGATGTTCCCCATCGGCCTGGCGGCGGCGCACCAGCTGGACGCGAGCGCGATGCCGTTCATCATCGCGATCATGATCGGCGCCTCGGCCAGCTTCATCACGCCGATCGGCTACCAGACCAACATGATGGTCTACGGCCCCGGCGGCTACCGTTTCATGGACTACGTGCGCGTGGGCACGCCGCTGTCGATCGTGGTCGGCGTGGTGGTGCTGCTCATCATCCCGCACGTGTGGCCGTTCTGATCCGGCACGTCACGCACCTTCGTGCATGACGGCCTGCCGCTCCCGGCCCGGGTTCAATGCGCGATGGCGAAACCCGACAGGATGCGCACGGTGGCTTCGGGCTTCTCGATTTCCGGCACGTGGCCGCAGCCGTTGATGACGGTGACGCTGATGCTGGGCGCCGCGGTCAGGCCGTTGCGCAGGGTGTCGAGGGCGGAGGGGTCGATGACGCGGTCGTCGTGGCACCACACGCCGAGCACCGGCATGGTCAGCAGGGACAGGCGGTCGTCGAGCGCGTCGTATTCGCCGGGCTGGCGCAGGCGGTCGAACACGCGCTCGAGGAAGGCGCGGTTGGCCTGGTTCTTTTTCACCAGCACGTCGATGAAGCGGCCGGGCAGGTCCGGCGGGTCGTCGAAGACCAGGCTGGCCCTGCGCGCGTAGTCCTCGCGGTCGTCGATAACGAACGGGTTGTGGCCGTCCAGCGCCTGTCTGGCGAAGGCGTTTTCCCTGAAGCTCAGGCCGAAGCTGTCCATCAGCACCAGCGAGCCGACGCGGTCCGGATGTACCGAAGCGTAGTAGCCGGCGATGGCGCCGCCCATGGAATGGCCGACCAGCATCGGGCGGTCCGGGCCGAGCGTGTGCAGGAAGGTGGCCAGCCGTTTCGCCTGGGCCTCGATGCCGTAGTCGGCGCCCTTGATGCGCGTGGACTCACCCCAGCCCGGCAGGTCGGGAATGACCAGGTGGAAGTTTTTCGCCAGCGGCCCGGCCACCTTCAGCCAGGCGTTGCGATCCATGCCGTAGCCGTGCAGCAGCACGATGGTCGGGCCCTCGCCGCCTTCGTAGTAGGTCCAGCGCGTGTCGCCGGCCTGCAGGGTATGCGTGGACAGCCCCGCGGCCTGGGCCATGCGCCAGGTGTTGGCCCGCATCAGCCATTGCGGCGCCGCGAGGTAGATGCCGCCGCCGACCACGACGACGATGGCGACCAGGATCGCCAGCATCTTCAGCCGGCGCAGCAGCAGGCGTTGCCACAGCGGACGTTCGGTGGAGGATGGATTTGTTTTCATGACGAGACATCATCGCAGGAACGTGCCTGCGACAGGAGTGCCGGAAGGCGTGAATGATGCGCGTAGGGCGGGCACTGCCCGCCATTGAAACTCCATCGGCGGGCAGTGCCCGCCCTACGCGTCATTCCTGTCATGGGCGGACAAGCGTTATTTTTGTTGCTTGTCGGCCTGCGCGAACAAGCGCTCCACCGCGTGCTGGGTCAGCGGGTGATAGCCGGCCCTGGCCTTGGCAAAGACCTTCTTCGCGTAGGCCAGCCCTTCGGGCGTCTGCGCGAAGGCGTGGTACAGCGGCATGGTCAGGTACAGGCGGCCGATGCGGGTCATGTGCCTGGCGGCGGCCGGCCACACGGCCTTGTCGCCGGCGGCGATGGCGCGGCGGTACCAGCGCATGCCGATTTCGGCGTTGGGCGTGCCGGTCAGGTGCCAGGCGGCGTCCAGCGCCTCGATGCGGTCCAGGTCGGTTTTCTGCGGCAGGCTGTCGAGGAAGTGCATCCACTCCTGCGTGTTCCAGTTCTTGGCGTCCAGCCGGTCGGCGGCCAGGTCGCCCTTGAGGAAGGCGGCCAGTTCCTTGTCGATGGCGTCGAAGCGCGGCGAATCGGGGATCGGCGCGTCCTTCGGGATGCCGGTGCCGTAGACCCAGTTTTTCGCTTCTTCCCAGCTCATCTTGCCGGGATATTTGTCGATCAGGTGGGCCTTGAGGTACGCCATCATCTGCTCGGTGGTGATGGAGTGCCAGGCGAAGTGGTCGAAGTAGCCCTTCAGGTACGCGTCGAAGCGCTCGCGGCCGAAGCGCTGCTCCAGCGTGCGCATGAACCACGAGCCCTTGTCGTAGGCGACGTCCGACAGTTCGTCGTCGGCCGCCACGTCGCGCGGCTCGGGTGCCAGGCGCTGGGAGTTGTCGGCCATCGACTGGATGGATTTCTGCAGCGCGTGGATGGCCAGCAGCGTTTCCTCGTCGGCCTGGCGCTGGCCGTACAGGGCCTCGGTGATGCGTCCCTGCACGTAGGTGGTGATGCCTTCGTTGAGCCAGATGTCGCGCCAGCTCGCGGCGGTGACCAGGTTGCCCGACCACGAATGCGCCAGCTCGTGCGCGACCAGCGACACCAGCGACTTGTCGCCCACCAGCACGGTCGGCGTGGCAAAGGTCATGTTGGGATTTTCCATGCCGCCGTAGGGGAACGACGGCGGCAGCACGAGGATGTCGTAGCGGCCCCAGCGGTACGGGCCGTACAGCGCCTCGGCGGTGTCGATCATCTTCTCGGTGTCCTCGAACTCGTGCGCGGCCTTTTCGACCACGGACGGTTCGGCATACACGGCGCTGCGCGGGCCGGTTTCGCGCACGGCGATGTCGCCGGCGGCGATGGCCATCAGGTAGGACGGCACCGGGTGCGTCTGCTTGAACGTGAAGTCGCCGTCGAGCGGATGACGGGCGTCGTTGGGCGCGCTCATCACCACGCGCACGCCTTCGGGCGCGGTGACGTGCGCGGTCCAGGTGAAGCGGATGGCCGGCGAATCCTGCAGCGGGATGAACGAGCGCGCGTGCGTGGATTCGGCCTGCGAAAACATGAACGGCGCCGTCTTGTCCGCGGTCTGCTCCGGCGTCAGCCATTGCAGGCCCGAGGCCGTGGGCGCGCTGGCGTAGCGGATGCGCACGTGTTCGGGGTGCTTCGGCGCCACGATGGTGAGCTTGCTGCCCATGTGCGGGACCGGGT
>CAZBZD010000008.1:0-23537 GCA_964496295.1 uncultured Rhodanobacteraceae bacterium
CGGTCGGCCAGTGCGGCAACGGCGTGCGCTGCGTGGCGGCGTGGCTGCATCGCGAAGGTGCCATCGGCATCGGGGAAGACGTCACCCTGCAAAGCCCGTCCGGCCCGGTGCGGGTGCGCCTGGTCGATCCGCACACGGTCGCCGTCGACATGGGCGAACCGCGCTTCGTCCCCGCCGACATTCCGTTCGATGCGGCCGCCGAGGCCGACAGCTACGCGCTGGACGTCAACAGCGAAACCCTGACCATCGGCGCGGTGTCGATGGGCAACCCGCACGCCGTGGCCCTGGTCGACGCACTCGACGGCACCCGCGTCGAGCGCCTGGGCCCGCAAGTGACCGCGCACCCGCGCTTCGGCAAAGGCTGCAACGCCGGCTTCGCCGTGCTGCGCAGCCGCGACGCCATCGACCTGCGCGTGCACGAACGCGGCAGCGGCTGGACCCGCGCCTGCGGCACCGGCGCCTGCGCCGCGGCCGCCGTGCTGCAACGCCGCGGCCTGCTCGACGCCGGCGTGGCCGTGCACCTGCCCGGCGGTACCCTGCGCATCGACTGGGCCGGCCCCGGCCACGCGCTGGTGATGACCGGTCCGGCGGCGTTCGTCTTCGACGGCGACGCGCCGATCGCCTGACCCCGCTTCCCGGCGCGGGAAAGCTCCCGGCCGTGCATGACCATCCGCCCATTGCGCGCGGCCGGGCGGTCTTTGTAGCCTGACCGCCCGACGTCTTCATCAGGGGGAAGCATGGCGGCAATCCAGTCACACGGCCTGACCCGCGTCTTCCGGAGCGGCCACGGCGTGCACCGGCTCGACCTGGACGTGCCGGAAGGCGCCGTCTACGGGTTCCTGGGGCCCAACGGCGCAGGCAAGACCACCACCATCCGCCTGCTGCTGGGCCTGCTGCGTCCCGACGCCGGCGGCATCCGCCTGTTCGGCGAGCCCTGGACCCGCGCCGACCGCCGTGCCCTCGGCCGCGTCGGCGCCATGGTGGAAACCCCGTCGCTGTATCCGCACCTGAGCGCACGCGACAACCTCGAGGTCACGCGCCGCCTGCTGGACGCGCCCGCCGCGCGCATCGACGAAGTACTGGACCTGGTCGGCCTGGCGGCGCACGCGCGGCGGCGGGTGCGCGAATATTCGCTGGGCATGCGCCAGCGGCTGGGCATTGCCCTGGCACTTCTGAACCGGCCCCGGCTGTTGATCCTGGACGAGCCGACCAACGGCCTGGACCCGGCCGGCATGGCCGAGATGCGCCGCTTCATCGCGCGCATGACGCGGGAACCGGGCCTGACCGTGTTCCTGTCCAGCCACCTGCTGGGAGAAATCGAACAGGTGGCATCGCACGTGGGCGTGATCGACCGCGGCCGGCTGCTGTTCCAGGGCCCGCTGGACGCCCTGCGCGCCCGCGCCGGGGATTGCCTGGACATCGGTTGCGACGACAGCGCGGCCGCCTGCGCCACGCTGCGCCAAGCCGGCGAACGCGCGCAAGCCGTCGCTGCCGACGCCCTGCGCGTGGACCGCCCGCGCCGGGCCGACCACGCCATCAACCGGCTGCTGGTCGAGCACGGACACGCCGTGCATCGTCTGGTGCGCCGGCAGGCATCGCTCGAATCCCTGTTTTTCCAGTTGACCGGGCAGCGGGAGCGCGCCGCATGAATCCGTACGGACGCGCGATCCGCGCCGAAATGCTGAAGATGAAAGGCACGCTGGCACTGGGCATGGTGGTCATCGCTCCGTTCAGCATTGCCGCCCTGAACGTGCTGCGCTGGACCATGGCCACGCCCGCGCACCGGCTGGATCTTTCGCCGGCCACGGCGTGGCAACTCATGGGGCAGGGCATGCTCGTGCTGTGGTGCCTGCTGATGCTGCCGCTGTTCGTCACGCTGGAAACCGCGCTGGTGGCCGGGCTGGAACACGGCAACGGGCAATGGAAGCACCTGCTGGCGCTGCCGCTGCCGCGCGGCGCCCATTACCTGGGCAAGTTCGCCGTCGCCGCGCTGATGCTGGTCGCGGCCCACGCACTGCTGTACGTCCTGATCGTGCCGACGGGCTGGGTGCTCATGCTCGTGCAGCCGGCCATGGGCATCGCCGGGCCGCCCGCGCTGGGCGCCTTGTGGCAACCGGCGCTGGCCAGCCTCGGCGCCGGCCTGCTGATGCTGGCGATCCAGGCGTGGGTGGCGTTGCGCTGGCAAAGCTTCACGGTGGCGGTCTCGCTGGGCATCGTGGCGACCATCGCCGGTTTTTTCATCGGCCGCTCCCACTTCGGCCGGATCTTTCCCTGGTCGCTGCCGCTGCAGATGTTTGCCGACGGATCACACGGGATGCCCCTGGCGCTGGGCCTCGGCGGCGGGCTGCTGGCCGTGCTGCTCGGGCTGGCCGATCTCCTGCGCCGCGAAAGCCCGTGATCCGGCCGGGCCGCACGGAGTCCGCGCCGCGTTGTGGCATCATCGTGGACGGATGAACAGCAGCGCGGAGCACCCCATGGCCGAGACCCACCTCAAGGACGAACTCGAAGCGGCGGACGTGGCCGACTACCTGCGCCGGCACCCGCAGTTCCTCGTGCAGTTTCCGGAACTGGCGCCGGAGCTGGAAATGCCGCGCGGCGAAGGCCAGGTGGCTTCGCTGGCGAGCTACCAGCTCGACGTGCTGCGCCGCAAGAACCGCGAACTGGAGCGCAAGCTGGCCGAACTGGTGCGCCTGGCCGGGCAGAACGAGCAACTGATGGTGCGCGTGCACGCCTTCACCACCAGCCTGCTGCGCGCCGGCGACGCGGCCGCGGTGGCACGCAGCGTGGCCGCCGGCCTGACCGAGGATTTCGACACCGACCTGGTGCGCCTGCTGCTGTTCCGCCCCGTCGACGGCGTGGCCGACGCCGACTGGCTGCTGGTCGAGCCGCAAGGCCCGGCGGCGTTGCCCGCTTTTGCCGAATTCCTGACCCGCGAGGAACCGCAGGTCGGCCGCCTGGCGCCGCCGATGCTGGAAAAGCTGTTCGGCGCCGAAGCCGCGAAAGTGCAATCGGCCGCGCTGGTGAACCTGGGCGAGGCCGGCCTGATGGCGATCGGCAGCCACGACGCCAACCGCTTCCATCCCGGCATGGGCGGCGTGTTCCTGAAGCTGATCGGCGAGGCCGTCAGCACCGCGCTGGCACGCCACCAGGGCAGCGAGTGAGGCCATGACCCCCGCGGCGACCGTCGACGCCTGGCTCGAGCGCATGGCCGCCGAGCGCGCGCCGTCGCCGCACACGCTGGCCGCGTACCGGCGTGACCTGGGCAAGCTGGCCGGCTGGATGCAGGCGCAGGGCATCGACGATTTCGCCCGGCTCACGCCCGACCACCTGCGCGGTTTCGTGGCCGCGCAGCATCGCGGCGGCCTGGCGCCGTCCAGCCTGCAGCGCCTGCTGTCCTCGTGCCGCGGGCTGTTCGCGTGGCTGATCGCCGAGGGCCGCATCGAGCACGACCCGGCCGCCGGCGTGCGCGGCCCGCGCACGCGCCGCAAGCTGCCGCAGGTGCTCGACGCCGACGAGGCCGCCGCGCTGGTGGAGGTGCCGGCCGACGCCGACGCGCTGGGCGTGCGCGACCGCGCCATGCTGGAACTGTTCTATTCCTCGGGCCTGCGCCTGTCCGAACTGGTCGGCCTGAGCTGGCGCGACCTGGACCTCGACGACGGCCTGGTGCGCGTGCTCGGCAAGGGCTCCAGGACACGCCTGCTGCCGGTCGGCCGCTTCGCCGTGGCCGCCTTGCGCGCGCTGGCGGCCGAGGCCGCCGACACCGATCCCGGCGCGCCGGTGTTCGTCGGCCGCCAGGGCCGCGCCATCAGCACGCGCGCGGTGCAGAAACGCATGAAGCAGCTCGCCCTGCGCCAGGGCATCGCGCGCAACGTGCATCCGCATCTGCTGCGCCACAGCTTCGCCAGCCATCTGCTGGAATCCTCCGGCGACCTGCGCGCGGTGCAGGAACTGCTCGGCCACGCCGACATCGGCACCACGCAGATCTACACGCACCTGGATTTCCAGCACCTGGCCAGGGTCTACGACGGCGCGCACCCGCGCGCGCATCGCAAGCACGCTTCCCGCAAGACATCCGACCATGACTGACCCGATCACGATCCGCCCCGCCAGCCACGCCGACGTGGCGCACCTGGTCGACTGGAACGCCGCCATGGCCGAGGAAACCGAGGGCAGGGCACTCGACCGCGAGGTGCTGGAGCGCGGCGTGCGCGGCGTGCTGGACGAACCGCGCCGGGGTTTCTACCTGGTCGCCGAACGCGCCGGGGCCGCCGTCGGCAGCCTGCTGGTCACCTACGAGTGGAGCGACTGGCGCAATGGCGATTTCTGGTGGATCCAGAGCGTGTACGTCACGCCCGAAGCGCGCCGCGGCGGCGTGTTCCGCGCGCTCTACGCGGCGGTCGGGCAACGCGCCCGTGCCGCCGGCGCGGTCGGCGTGCGCCTGTACGTGGAACTGGAAAACAGGCGCGCGCAGCGGACCTACAAGGACCTCGGCATGCAGCGTTGCCGCTACCACATGTACGAAAGCGCGCTGGATTGAACCCCTCGGCACAAGGCATCTGAAATAAATTGCATTTGATATCAACTACTTGTATGCCATTAATTAAAGTGTTGCATAAGATTTAATGCGCAACTAACATGTGTGTCGCCGCACTCGGCACCCAACCAGGCCGAGGCGGTCATTTCCCTTCCGGACCCGCTTCCGGACCACCCCGCGATATCGCATCGCGGGGTTTTCTTTTGCCGGCGTCGCCGGAGCGTGACCGCCGGGACTTGCCCGGCATCCGGCCTGCCCCTACGCTCTGCGTTCCCGATACGGAAGCTTCGACATGCGCAAACTGTCCACACGCCTGCTGGTCGTGCTGCTGGCCGCCCTGGTGCTGGCCGCCTGCCACAAGGGCAAGCAGGAGCAACTGGGCGCCGAAAGCGCCACTCCGCAAGCCACGGTGCAAAACGCCATCGACGACATCCAGGCCGGCAACTTCGACCGTCTGATGCAGCACCTGCTGCCGCCGGCCGAATACAAGCAGATGCGCGCCCAGTGGAGCGACATGCACCGGCGCGACATCGACGAGGTCAGCAACGAGGACCGCCAGCGCTTCGCGCGCCAGATGAAGGCGCTGACCGAGCCGGGCGCCAAGGCCGGACAGTTCAAGAAGCTGGAGCCGATGCTGGACGCCTGGGACAGCAAGTACAAGCAGCGCCTGCCGATGATGGTGGGCATCTTCCGCATCATGGTCGGTACCAAGATCACCCAGTCCGACACCATGAGCGCCGAACAGAAGAGCCAGGCGCGCGGCGTGCTCGACGCGCTGGCCGAGTGGGCGCAAGGCACGAACTGGGGCGACAAGGCCAAGGCCAGGCAGGCCGTCGGCATCGTCGTCGACACCGCGCGCGCGCTCAAGCTGAAGACCCTCGACCAGGCCTACCGGCTCTCCTACGAGGAAGCCATGCAGCGCTACGGCACGGCCTGGAACGGCATCAAGCAGTTGCTGGACGTGTACGGCCTGTCGCTGGACACCATCCTGGATTCGGCCACGCTGAAGACGCTGGAGCAGACCGGCGACACCGCCAGGGTCGAGGTGGACTTCACCATCCTCGGCAAGCCGCTGACCAGCACCATCGACATGGTGCGCAAGGACAAGCGCTGGTACGCGGCCGACTTCCTCGAGCACTGGCACGAGGAACAGGCCCGGCTGGCGCGGGCCGGCAGCGCGGCCGGAGCCGCCAGTGCCGCTCCGGCAGCCAGCGCCCCGGCAACGGCGGCTTCCGCTCCGGCGACCGCCACCGCGACGCAGTGACCCGGGATTCCGCCAGGCAGCCGGCGCGCCGTCGCGGTGAGTACCTCGAAATACCGTCGGTCACCGGAGTCCCCCGTGGCAGCGACTTCGGTCGCGACAGGCACTTGTCCGTACCCGGCCATCGCGACTGAAGCCGCTGCCACAGGAAAACCGGGGCTTTTCGGGATGCTCCCCGGCGCGGGCAGCGCGCCGGCTACCCCGGTAAAATGGCCGTCATGACTTCTCCGCATGCAACCTCGGCGATGCCGAAACCGGCCGCGTCGGAAACGCGCACGCACTGGTGGCGCTCCCTGGCCGGACGCCTGCTCGAACCGTGGGTGCGCATCAAGCGCGAACCGGCCGAGCCGGCCACGCTGCTCGATCCGGACGCGCCGACGTGCTACGTGATCGAGCGCCACGGCCTGTCCGACACGCTGATCCTGGAGCGCGCCTGCCGCGAAGCCGGGCTGCCCTCGCCGTATGCGACCATCCCGTGGGCGCGGCATGCCGTGTTTGCCCTGACCCGGCGCCCGGGCCGCGTGTTCGGGCGGACCCGGCGCGGCGCCATGCACGCCGAGCTGAAACGCCTGCTGGAAGGGCTCGAGGTGAGCCCCGACCAGGATGTGCAGCTGGTGCCGGTGGCGATCTACGTGGGCCGCGCGCCGGGCCGCGAATCGGGCTGGTTCCGGGTGCTGTTTTCCGAAGACTGGGTGGTGGTCGGCCGCTTCCGCCGCCTGCTGGCGCTGCTGCTCAACGGCCGCGACACGGTGGTGCATTTTTCGCGCCCGGTCAGCCTGCGCGAGGCACTGGAGGAATCCGCCGGCGAGCGCATCGAACGCACCACGCGCAAGCTGGCGCGGGTGCTGCGCACGCATTTCCGGCGCATCCGCGCGGCGGTGATCGGGCCGGACCTGTCGCATCGCCGCAACGTGGTCGACAGCGTGCTGCATGCCGAGCCGGTGCGCGAGGCGATCGTCTCGCTGGCGTCCAAGGAGGACATTCCGCACGAAAAGGCGCACAGGCGCGCCGAGGGCATGATGCGCGAGATTGCCGCCGACTACTCGCACACCGTGGTGCGCTCGGCCTCGTTCGCACTGTCGTGGTTCTGGAACAAGGTCTACGACGGCATTTCCATGCACCACTTCGACGCCGCCCGCGCCGCCGCGCCGGGCCACGAGGTGATCTACGTGCCGTGCCATCGCAGCCACGCCGATTACCTGCTGCTCAGCTACCAGTTGCAGGCCTCCGGCGTGGTGGTGCCGCACATCGCCGCCGGGGTCAATCTCAACCTGCCGGTGCTGGGCTCGTTCCTGCGCCGCGGCGGCGCGTTCTTCATGCGCCGCAGTTTCCGCGGCAGCGCGCTGTATTCGACCATCTTCAAGGAATACATGGCGCAGCTGATCGACCGCGGCGTGCCGCTGGAATATTTCATCGAGGGCGGGCGCTCGCGCACCGGGCGCCTGCTCAAGCCGCGCGCCGGCATGCTGTCGATGACCCTGCGCGCGTTCCTGCGCGCGCCGCGCCGGCCGGTGCTGTTCCAGCCGGTCTACATCGGCTACGAAAAGCTGATGGAGGGCAAGTCCTACATCGGCGAGCTGTCCGGCCAGCCCAAGGAAAAGGAAAACTGGCTGGCGCTGCTGCGCGGCGCGCGCAAGGTGCTCAAGCAGCACTACGGCCACGTCACGCTGAGCTTCGGCGAGCCGGTCGAGCTCAACCGCGTGCTCGACGACTGCGCCAGCGACTGGCGCGAGCACGCGGACCTGGATCCCGAGGCCAAGCCGGAGTGGCTGAGCCGCACGGTCGACGAGCTGGCCGAGCGCATCCAGGTCAACATCAACGCCAGCGCCGACGCGAACCCGGTCAACCTGCTCGCGCTGGTGCTGCTGTCCACGCGCAAGCACGCCGTGGCCGAGGCGGACCTGCTGGCACAACTGGAGCTGCTCAAGGCGTTGCTGACCGAACGGCCGTACGCCGAGCGGGTCACGGTGACCTCGCTGGCGCCGGCCGACATCGTCGCCCACGGCGAGGCGATGGGCTGGATCCGGCGCATCCGCCATCCGCAGGGCGACGTGCTGGTCACCGAGGGCGAGCAGGCGGTGCTGCTGAGCTACTTCCGCAACAACGTGCTGCACCTGGTCGCCTGCGCGGCCTGGGTGGCGAGCTGCTTCCTCAACAACCGGCGCATGTCGCGCGCCTCGATCCTGCGCCTGGGCCGCGTGATCTACCCGTTCATCCGCGGCGAGCTGTTCCTGCGCTGGGACGAGGACGGTTTCGTGCGCGAGCTCTCGGCCACGCTGGATTTCCTGATCGCCCGCGGCCTGCTCGACGCGCGCGGCAGCGGCCGCCTGCTCGAGCGCGCGCCGGGCCAGGACGACGGCGCCTACCAGCTCAAGCTGGTCGCACGCAGCCTGATGCAGGTGTTCGAGCGCTACTACATCGTCATCGCCACCCTGGTCAGCCACGGCCAGGGCGCGCTCGGCGCCGGCGAACTGGAAAACGCCTGCACGCTGACCGCGCAGCGCGTGGGCATGCTGCACGAACTGAGCGCGCCGGAGTTCTTCGACAAGTCGCTGTTCCGCGGCTTCATCCAGAAGCTGCGCGAACGCAGGGCGGTGTGGAGCAATGCGGATGGCAAGCTGGAGTTCAACCCCGTGCTGGCCGAAGTGGTCGAGGACGCGCGCGTGATCCTGTCGCGCGAACTGCGCCATTCGGTGCTGAAGATGACCGGCAGCGAATCGTCTTCCGACACGGCCTCGTGATTCCCCGCACGCACGTCGGCATACCCGCGCGTCTGATGCGGCGGGTATCAAAAAACCGTTACGTACCGCAGCTATCCTTGAGATGGGATGACGGCTGAAAAACATTTCCCGTAGGTCGGGTTGGCTTCATCAACCCGACAGGATGTCGGGTCACGACCCGACCTACGGTTCTTGCCAATACATTGAGATTATTCGAGGTTCCTACGTACAGCGGAAACAAATCGAGCGGCAAGACACCACAAATCAGAGATCGAACCATGCACGCATCCATCCGCTTCGCCCTGGGCCTCGCGGCCCTGTGTTCGGGCCTGGCCTTCGCCGGCACCGCGCCGGACGTTCCCGCCGGCAGCACGGCCCGGCTGACCCTGCTGGAAACCACCGACGTCCACGCGCACGTGCTGGGCTACGACTATTTCAAGCTCAGGGACGACCCGCACGTCGGCTTGACCCGCACCGCCACGCTGATCGAGCGCGCGCGCAAGCGCTACGCGAACACGCTGCTGTTCGACTCGGGCGACACCATCCAGGGCACGGTGCCGGCCGACTACCAGGCGCTGGTCAAGCCGCTGCCGTGCGACAAGAAACTGGGCGTGTACAAGGCCATGGACGCCATCGGCTACGACGCCGGCACCTTCGGCAACCACGAGTTCAACTACGGCCTGCCGTTCCTGTCGCAGGTCAGCGGCCAGTCGATGCGCGTCGAGGGCGTCAAGGTCGAGCACTGCGGCGGGCCCGAATACCCGCTGGTGCTGAGCAACGTCTTCAGCCTCGAAACCGGCAAGCCGCTGATCCGTCCCTGGCTGGTGCTCGAGCGCACCATCACCGCGACCGCGCCCGACGGCAAGACCCTCCGTGCGCCGATCCGCATCGGCGTGCTCGGCTTCGCGCCGCCGCCGATCATGCAGTGGGACAAGCAGAACCTCGCCGGCCGGGTGCGCGTCATGGGCGTGGTCGAGGCGGCGAAAAAATTCCTGCCGCAACTGCAGGCGCAGCATCCGGACATCGTCGTCGCGCTGGTGCACGGCGGCCTCAGCACCGCGCCGTACACGCCGCAGATGGAAAACGCCGGCTGGTACCTGGCCAAGGTGCCCGGCATCGACGCCCTGCTGCTGGGCCACTCGCACGCCGCCTTTCCCGGCCCGCGCTATGCCGACATGAAGGGCGTCGACGACGCGACCGGCCACGTCAACGGCGTGCCGGCGGTGATGGGCGGCTTCTTCGGCTCCGACCTCGGCCTGATCCATCTGCAGCTGCATTACCGCGACGGCCACTGGGTGTCCGATGCCGCCGCCGCGCGCAGCGCGGTCGAGCCGATCTGCGACAAGAACGACTGCGTGCCCGCCGATGCGCACATCGCCGCGCTGGTCGACAAGCTGCACGCGGCCACCGTCGCCTACGTCAAGCAGCCCATCGGCCATGCCGATTTCCGCATGAGCACGTATTTCGCCGACCTCGGCAACATGAGCGCCCTCGGCGTGGTCAACGCGGCGCAGCGCGACTACGTTCGCCACTGGATCGCCGAGAATCGCCCGGAACTCGCCAAGGTGCCGGTGCTGTCGGCCGCCGCCGCCTTCCGTACCGGTTTCGGCGGCCCCGACGACTACACCAACGTCGCGCCGGGCGCGATCACCATCCGCAACGCCGCCGACCTGTACTACTACCCCAACACGCTGGCGGCGGTGAAGATCGACGGCGCCACGCTCAAGGCCTGGCTGGAACGCTCGGCCGAACGCTTCAACCGCATCGACCCGGCCAGGACCGCCGCGCAGCCGCTCGTCAACACGCGCATGCCCGGCTACAACTTCGACCAGATCCAGGGGCCGGGGCTGGCCTACGTCATCGACGTCGGCCGGCCGGTCGGCCAGCGCATCACCCGCCTCACGTACCAGGGCAAGCCGGTGGCACCCGACCAGGCCTTCATCGTCGCCACCAACAACTACCGCGCCTCGGGCGGCGGCCATTTCCCGGGCCTGGACGGCAAGCACACCCTGCTCGACGCGCCCGACAGCAACCGCGCCATCCTGATCCAGTGGCTGGAAAAACATCCGCACCTCACGCGCAAGGACGTGCCCGCGCGTTCATGGCATTTCGCGCCCCTGCCGCTGCACGGGCCGGTGACCGTCGTCGCCCCGAGCGGCAAGGCGGGCATGGCCCGGCAACTCGGCCTGCCGGTGCACCTGCGGCAACGCCACGCCGACGGCACCAGCACCTACGCCGTCGACCTGTCGGCGGGACGCTAGCCGACACGCCTCGGCGGCCGGCCTCAGTGCACGGACGCGCTGGCCGCCGGCAGGCGCGTGCGCAACAGGGCATCCACGGCCTGCTGCCATTGCGGGGAGCCCGGCTTCGACCGCGGCGCCTCCTGGCCCAGCTTGCGCTGCACGGCCCGGTTCCACTCCGGCGAGCCCGGATCCGGCCCGTGGCCCCGGCCGTCGTCGATGTGCAGGCTGCGTCCGACCCATGCATACCAGGCCGGCGAACCCAGCGTCGCGTCGGCCGGGGCCGCGGCCTGCTTCGGCATCACCGAAGCAGGGCCGGCCGGCGGATGATCCGGGGGCGCCGGCGATGAACAGCCCCCCAGGGCCAGGATGGAGGCGGCGAAAAGCACGAGGCGAAGGTACATGTCGGGTTCCCCGCGAAAATGACGTGACAAGCCTAACCCGACACCGGGCACGATAGGCTAAATGCCGATTAACATGCGGCTCGGGTGCCAGGCGTCGATGCCGCCGCGGCCGGCCTCAGCGCCGCCCCGCCACCTCGTCCACGTGCTTCAACAGGTCGGCCGGGTCCTCGTAGACGCGGAAGGCGCCGGCGGCCTGCAGTTCTTCCCGGCCGTAGCCGCCCGAAAGCAGGCCCACGCCGAGCGTGCGGGCGCGCTGCGCGGCCAGCATGTCCCAGATGCTGTCGCCGATGACCAATGCATGGGCAATGTCCACGTCCAGGCGCCGTGCCGCCTCCCGGAACAGGTCCGGATCGGGCTTGGCGTAGCGCACCTGGTCGCGCGTCACCACCGGTACGCGCTCGGGGGCCACGCCCAGCGCGGTCAGGTTGTGCGCGGCCGTTTCCATGCGCCCGCTGGTGGCCACGGCCCAGGGCAGTTCGTTGGCCGTGAGGTACTTCAGCAATTCGCGCGCGCCGGGCAGCGGACGGATGCTGCCGGCATGGCGTGCGTAGGCCGCGGCATGGTACTCGCGCAAGCGCTGCACGCGCTCCTCGGTGATGCCCAGCCCGGTTTCGCGCAGCAGGATGTTGGTGAACAGGCCGCCGCTCATGCCGATCTTGCGGTGGATGCGCCAGACCGAAAGGTCGATGCCTTCCCGGTCCAGCGCCGATTTCCAGGCCAGCACGTGCTGGTAGACGCTGTCGACCAGGGTGCCGTCGAGGTCGAACAGGAACGCGGTGGCGGTGCGTGTCATGGCAACGTGCTTCATGGAACGGAGGCTTCATTGTGCCTCCATTCGCGGCGGCGTGCTGTTGCGGCAACGCCCTGCAAGCCGTCCGGTCACGGCCAATGGCATGTGCTTGATGCCCGTTCGTGCCGAGCGGAGCCGCGCTCGGCACGAACGGCTTGGGGCGACGGGATGCCTGGTCCGTCAGGTCATGGCCCGACAGGCGCCCCCGCGGGGGCCTGGGCCAGTCAGAAACGACCGGCCTGCAGGTCGGCGATGGCCTCGTGGATCTGCCGCGTGTTGTTCATCACGAACGGGCCGTAGCGCGCGACCGGCTCGCCGAGCGGCTTGCCGGCAACCAGCAGCAGGCGCGCCGGTTCCGCGCCGGCTTCGAGCGCGATGCCGTCGCCGTCGCCGAACACGGCCAGCTCGCGATGCGCCAGGACGTCGTCGCCGGCCTTCACGCCTTCGCCGTCGAACACGTAGGCGAAGGCGTTGTGGCCCGCGGGCAGGGGCACTTCGACCCTGGCGCCGGGCTCGAGCGCGATGTCCAGGTACACCGGCTCGGTGACGACGCCGCTGACCGGCCCGCTCGCGCCGCCGAAATCACCGGCGATCACGCGCACGTCGACGCCTTCGGCCGGCTGCACCTCGGGAATGTTCTCGGGTGCGATGTCCTGGTAGCGCGGGTCGGTCATCTTGTCGCTGGCGGGCAGGTTCACCCACAGCTGGAAGCCGCGCATCAGGCCTTCTTCCTGCTCGGGCATTTCCGAGTGCACGATGCCGCGGCCGGCCGTCATCCACTGCACCGAGCCGGCGGTCAGCAGGCCGCTGTTGCCCTGGTTGTCGCCGTGGCGCATGCGCCCGTCGAGCATGTAGGTGACGGTTTCGAAACCGCGGTGCGGATGCTCGGGGAAGCCGGCGATGTAGTCTTCGGCACGGTCGGTGCCGAATTCGTCCAGCAGCAGGAACGGGTCGAGCATGTCCAGGGCCGGCTGGCCGATCACGCGGGTCAGCTTGACGCCGGCACCGTCGGAGGTGGGCATGCCGCGGACGCGGCGGACGACGTTGCGCATGTTCATGGTGTCTCCCTCGGAGATGGTCATGGCACACGATATGCGCGCGGCGCGGGGAAACTCCAGTACCGGCGCGTGAACACATCGTTCCACCGGCACGACAGACGGGTATCAGCGCAGCTATATGCAGCGATACGCAGGGCGGGCACTGCCCGCCGCCATCCAGCCGTACGCCACCCTTGTTCGGCGGGCAGTGCCCGCCCTACGAGAGACGCTTCAATGCAGCCAGTGACCGTCGCGCGAGCGGGGCGTGGGGCCGAAGCGGCGTTTCTGCGAGGCCACGCGGCGCTCGCTGGCGCTGGGCGCGCGCACTCGCCAGTAGTGGGCCACGGCGCCCAATACCTGTGGTACCTGGGCCAGGCATTCGTCGTATTCGTCGTCGGACAGGTGCTCGATGTCGATGTCGGTGCTGAGCACGCCTTCATCCACGGCCAGGGCCATGATCGGGCCGAGCAGTTCCATCAGCTGCGGATCTTCGGCCAGGCGCTTTTCCCACAGCGCGGCGCGCAGGTCGATGCCGCGGCTGAAGCCCTCGCACCAGCCGGCGGCGGTCAGCACCGGCACGTCCGGGTCGCCCATGACCTGGGCCGGATCGAGCTCGCCGAGGATGGGCTGGTAGGCGTCCACGCTCAGTTCCACCGGGATGGAATCGTTGAGCCGCGCCAGCAGGGCCAGCACGCGCTCGCCTTCCTCGGGGTCGGCGAACGGCTCGCACAACACCTGCGGCAGCCATTCATCCGGCTTGACCGGCACCGGGCCGATGGCCAGCGCGGTCAGCAGGCCGTGCACGCCGTCCAGCATCAGGCTGCCGTCGTCGGCGCGCGCGCGCAGGAACCGGTCGAGCTCGTCGAGCTCGGCATCGGCGAGCATGCGGGGCCAGTCGGAGGAAACGCTGTTCATGGTCCTATTGTATCGCCTCGGGTCAGGCCAGTTCGAGCGTGACCGGCGTGTGGTCGGAGGGGCGTTCCCAGGTGCGCGGCTCGCGGTCGATGCCGACGGCCTTGACCGCCCCGTGCAAGGCCGCGCTGACCAGGATCAGGTCGATGCGCAGGCCCAGGTTGCGGCGGAAGCCGGCCTGGCGATAGTCCCACCAGCTGTAGTGGCCGGCCTCGTTGTTGAGCAGGCGGAAACTGTCGGCCAGGCCGAGCTCGGTCAATGCCGCCAGTGCCTCGCGTTCCGGCGGCGAGCACAGGATCTTGTCGCGCCAGGCCTCGGGATCGTGCACGTCGCGGTCGTCCGGGGCGATGTTGAAATCGCCCAGCACCACCAGCTTGTCGTGGCGCGCCAGTTCGTCGGCGACGAAATCGCGCACGCGCTTGAGCCAGTCCAGCTTGTACTCGTACTTTTCATCGCCCACCGCCTTGCCGTTGACGACGTACAGGTCGATCACGCGCACGTCGCCGACGGTAGCCGCGAGGATGCGCCGCTGCGGATCGGCCAGGTTGGGCGGGTCGGTGACCACGTCGGCGAGTGGCTGTTTCGAGACGATGGCCACGCCGTTGTAGGTCTTCTGGCCATTGAAGGCGACGTGGTAGCCCGCCGCCTCGATCTCGGCACGCGGAAAGCGCTCGTCCGGCAGCTTGGTTTCCTGCAGGGCGACGATGTCCGGCCGCGCGCCGGCCATCCACTGCATCAGGTGGGGCAGGCGCACGTTGAGCGAATTGACGTTCCACGAGGCGATTTTCATGCCGGTCATTGTATCCGCGGTCCCCGCTTTTCGCGTAGGCCGGATCAAGGAGCAACGCGACGGATCCGGCGGCAAAACCCCGCACCCGCGCCAACCCACCACCACGCCACGCCGGCTCCACCTTCGGCTTGAGCCGGCCTGCGCCCCCGGATCAACCCGTGGCGGCCGCATGGACCTCGACGGCACGACCGGACGGGTCGTCGCGGTCGGCAAAGGCCTGCGACCAGCGGAACGCGGTCGGCGTGGAGCAGGCGATGCTGGGCCCGCCCGGCACCAGGCGCGCCGCTGCCTCGCCCGGGTAATGCGCCTCGAAGATCGCGCGGTAGAGCCAGGCTTCCTTGCTCGCCGGCGGGTTGTGCGGGAAGCGCTGCGCGGCCTGCGCCAGTTGCGCGTCGCTGACCCGTGCCTCGGCATGATCCTTGAGCGCGTCGATCCAGCCGTAGCCGACGCCGTCGGAAAACTGTTCCTTCTGCCGCCACAGGATCGACTCGGGCAACAGGCCCGCGCCGGCCCGGCGCAGGATGTCCTTCTCGATGCGCCCGCCGCCCGGCCGCTTGACCGTCGGCGCCAGGCCCATCGCCACGTCGATGAATCGACGGTCCAGGAACGGCACGCGCGCCTCCACGCCCCACGCCGCCATGGCCTTGTTGGCGCGCAGGCAGTCGTACAGGTGCAGGGCGTCGAGCTTGCGCACCAGCTCGGCGTGGAACTCGGCGTCGTCCGGCGCCATGTGGAAATACAGGTAGCCGCCGAACAGCTCGTCCGCGCCTTCGCCGGAGAGCACCATCTTGATGCCCATGGCCTTGATGCGCCGCGCCAGCAGGTACATCGGCGTGGATGCGCGGATGGTGGTGACATCGTAGGTTTCGGTATGGCGGATGACGTCGTCGAGCGCGTCCAGCCCTTCCTGCACGGTGAAGGTGAAGCCGTGGTGCACGGTGCCGATGGCCTCGGCCACGGTCTGCGCGGCGGCCAGGTCCGGCGAGCCGGGCAGGCCGATGGAAAAACTGTGCAGGCGCGGCCACCAGGCTTCGCTGCGGTCATCGTCCTCGATGCGGCGCGCGGCGCAGCGTGCGGCCATGGCCGCGATCAGCGAGGAGTCCAGGCCACCGGAGAGCAGCACGCCGTAGGGCACGTCGCTCATCAGGTGACGGTGCACGGAGGCTTCCAGCGCCTCGCGCACGGGTCGCGGGTCACGCGGGCCATCCTCGACCGCCGCGAATGCGCGCCAGCCCGGCCGGTAATAACGCTCGGGCCGGTCCATCGAAGCGCTTTGCCAGCAGCCGGGCGGAAACGCCTCCACACTGACGCACACCGGTGCCAGCGCCTTCAGTTCCGAGGCCACCCACAGGCGGCCTTCGGCATCGCGGCCGGTATACAGCGGGATGATGCCGATCGGATCGCGCGCGATCAGCCAGTCCTTGCGTTCGCGGTCCCACAGCACGAAGGCGAACATGCCGTCGACGCGGTTCAGCCATGCCGCCGGCGACTGGCCGGCATGCGCGGCGTGCAGCGGCAGCAGCACTTCGCAATCGGAATCGGTGCGGAAGGTGTCGGCGGCGAACTCCGCGCGCAGGTCGCGATGGTTGTAGATCTCGCCGTTGACCGCCAGCACGCGTTCGCCATCGACCGACAGCAGCGGTTGCGCGCCGTGCAGCACGTCGACGATGGCCAGGCGCTCGTGCGCCAGGATCGCGTGCGCATCGGCATGCACGCCGCTCCAGTCCGGCCCGCGATGACGCAGGGCCCGCGCCCGCGCCAGCACGCGCGGACGCAACGCCGTCACGTCGCCGTCGGGATCCAGTACCGCCACGAAACCGCACATCTCGCACCTCCACGAATCGACGGGAATGCTGGCATGCACCCGCGACGGCGATAAATGATGCGCGCGAATATCCCGGCCTGCGCACGACGCCGGTCGCATGAACGGGCCTCGCGACCGCATGCCGCCGGCGCCCTATACTGGGGGCGTCCCGCACTGACGACCGGAGGTCGCCATGACTTCCCCCATGCGCACGCGCCGCCCGGCGTGGCTGCTTGCCCTGGTGCTGGCGCCGGGCCTGGCCCTCGGCATGCACCCGACCACCGACGCGCCGTCGCGCGTCACGGTGACCTACGTGCATCCGCACCGGTTCGCCGAAAGCCGCGACGCCGGCTTCGGCCACGACTACAACCACGGCGATTACCTCGGCCATCTCGAGGCCTTTCTGGTCCGGCGTGCCGGCGCCATGCTGGCGCCCGGCCAGCACCTGGCCATCTCCATCACCGACATCGACCTGGCCGGCGGTTACGAGCCGTGGCACGGCCCGCAATGGAGCGGCGTGCGCTTCATGCGCGACGTGTACCCGCCACGCATCGACCTCGCCTTCACGCTGACCGGTGCCGACGGCCGGGTGATCCACCGGGGTTCGCGGCAGCTGCGCGGCCTGGGCTACCTGCACGACCCGCCGGCCGGCCCCGGCAGCAGCGATCCGTTGCGCTACGACAAGGGCCTGCTGGAGCGCTGGCTGCGCCGCGGGCCGAGCCACTGGTGATTCCGCCATCCCCCTTGCCGACACCGGAGCCCGACATGCAAGCCGCGGACGTCCTCGCCTTCTGGTTCGACGAACTGGCGCCGAAGCAGCACTTCGCCAAGGATGCCGCGCTGGACGCGACGATCCGCGAACGCTTCGGCGTCATCCACGCCGCGGCCGCGCGTGCCGAGCTCGCCGCCTGGCGTGACGACGCGCGCGGCCGGCTGGCCGAAATCCTCGTGCTCGACCAGTTTTCGCGCAACCTGTACCGCGACGATCCACGCGCCTTCGCCTGCGACCCGATGGCGCTGGTGCTGGCGCAGGAGCTGGTGTCGCGCGGCGGCGACCGCGAGCTTCCCGTCGCCTGGCGCGCGTTCGCCTACATGCCGTACATGCACAGCGAATCGCCGCGCATCCATGCCGTCGCCGTCGAGCTTTTCAGTCAACCCGGGCTGGACTACAACCTCAAGTTCGAACAGGCGCACAAGGCCATCATCGACCGCTTCGGCCGTTACCCGCACCGCAACGCGGTGCTGGGACGCACTTCGAGCACGGAAGAAATCGCGTTCCTGAAGGAGCCGGGTTCGTCGTTCTGACGCGTCCGCCACGCCTATCGGAGCCGGTGCCGAGCCTCTCGAAGCATCACCACGAACGGAAACGGACCCTGGCCGGGACGGAAAAAAGCGGTTTCTGGAGGCTCCCTACGGGGTCGCGCCCGTGACGACCGGCTTGCCGTCCACCAGCGCGAAGCGGAACACGTAGTCCTGGCTGAACGGCATCGGTTCGTTCTTGACGACTTTCGCGCCACCGCCGGGCATGCTTTTCCACTGCTTGATGCGCATGGGCACGAACGTCCATTCGAGCGTCGCCGCACGCACGGCCTGCTCGAAGGCGCGGCGCACGGGGCCGGCCCGGTCGGCGTCGGCAAAACGCACGTCGGTCACCTTGCCCTCGCGGTCGACGATGAGCTTGGCGCGCACGTCGACCGGCGGCAGGTGGCGCGCGACCAGGGCCGTCGGATACACGGGCGGCTTGTTGGCCGGCCCGACGGCAGGCAACACGGCCGTTTGCGACGGGTTCAACGTGTAACGCCTGGTGCCCTTGTTGTCGACCGCGTGATAGCGCACGTCGGTGCGCGGCACAGGCGCGGGCGCCGGCGGCGGCACGCTGGCGCAACCCGCCAGGGCGGTGATACCGACCAGCAGCCACGGTCGTTGTGGACGAATGCGCATGGAGCGGGCCTCCGTTGCTTCCGGTACATTGATTACAATTGTAATATAAAAAGTCGTGACTGGCCGGCCCCGCAAGTTTCCGGCCCGGGGATTCATGTCACGACCACGTCGGCAAGCGAACGGCGGCGGTCAGCCTTCGTCATCCTCCGGAGCCGGCTCGAGGTGCTCGAGCTGCGGCTTGTAGGCCTCGACGAAAGCGTTGTGCAGCACGTTGACGATGGCTTTCCAGGTGCCGATCCGCCGGTCGTCGATGCGGCCGCGTATCGGCACCCGCGTGGCGAACTGGTCGACCTGGTGGTTCTTGAAGATCCAGGTCACGCCGTGCATGACGGCCTCCCAGGCCACGCGGAACGGATTTTCCTCGTTTTCCTCGACGTCCTGCTTCCAGCTGAAGATTTTCATGTCCTTGAACAGCGGCTTGGCGTAGCCCCGCAGCTCGCCGCCGCGTGCCTTCAGCTCCATCACGAAGTCGCCGTGGCCGGAGGCAAAGTCCAGCCCCGCGTAGGCACGCGCCAGGTCATTGAGCCGGGTGAGCCGGATGCGCAACACCCGCAAGGTGAAGCTGAAATCCCGGAAGTCGCCCAGCGGATCGAAACGCGCGGTGGACTCCAGCGGCGCCTGGCCCAGGATGTCGGCGCTGACGTGCATGCTGGCGACACGGCTGCCCTTGCTGCCGTTCGCGTTGGTGAGGTTGGTGATGCTGGCCTGCACATCGGTGGCCTTGAGGTCGACCCGCGGTTTGGACACGAAGTTGCGGAAGGTGACGGTGCCGTCGTGCACGTTCACCTCGTCGAGGCGTATCGGGACCAGAGCTTGCAGCTGCCTGCGCCAGTCGACGCCGCGGCCGGCCTGGCTGCCGGCTTCGCCGTTGCCGTCGACGAAGTTCAGCACCGGATGATGGAAATCGACCGTGGCACGGATGGCGCCGTGCATCAACGCATCCCAGCTCAGCGCGATGTCCATGCGGCGGGCGTCGAGCAACGGCACCGGTACCTTGCCGCCGACCTTGACCACGCTGAGATCGTCGAGGCTGTAGGCCCCGCGCCACAGGTTGATGTCCACGTCGGCGACATGCCCGTGGTAGTCGCCCATGCGGTCCATGCGCTTGTTCAGCACGTCACGCACGATGAAGGGCAGCGCCAGCCGCAGCGCGACGAGCACCGCGATCACGATGACCAGCGTCCACAGCGGCAGGCGGTAACGTTTTTTCATGGCAGACCGGCACGTCGAGTGCGCACACGGGCAGTGTAGGACCCGCCGCCGGCACCAAGTCGAACGGCGCCTGACCCGTCGCGCCCCTGCAACAACACCGGGAAGGCCCTGCCGTGCCGCCACGACGGCGCGGGCGGTGGCCCGACACGACGACGCCGGCACGTGGCCGGCGTCGTCGAACAGGCATATGGACGCTGCGCGTCAGTTCTTGAGGTTGCGATGCAGCCGCGCCAGCGCCTGCAGCTGGGCCATGGCCTCGGCCAGCTTGGCCTGCTGTTCGGCCACTTCCACGGCCTCGGTGCGGTCGGCCAGGGCCTTCTCGGCTTCTTCCTTGGCGGACTGGGCGGCGGCCTCGTCCAGGTCCTCGGCGCGGGCGGCGGTGTCGGCCAGCACGGTGACGACCTGCGGCTGCACTTCCAGGATGCCACCGGAGACGTACAGCGGCAGCCGCTCGCCGTCTTCGGTGACCACTTCCACCACGCCGGGTTTCAGGCGCGTGATCAGCGGCGCATGGCGGGCGGCGATGCCCAGCTCGCCCTCTTCGCCGGACGCGATCACCATGGTGGCTTCGCCGTGGAAGATTTCCTTTTCGGCGCTGACGATGTCGCAACGGAAGGTGGTCATGATGTTCTCGCTTCGCTCGGTTGCGGGACTCGGGACTCGGGATTCGGGACTCGGCTGGAGTCACGCCCTGAGGCGAGGTATTACCGCATGATTTTTTCCGGGTCCCGGGACTTCGGGCTTGCGGAAACCGCTTTCGCGCGTCCCGAATCCCGAGTCCCGAGTCCCGTTTTTCTTACGCCGCCTTTTTCGCGCCCATTTCCTCGCCCTTGGCGATGGCCTCGTCGATGCTGCCGACCATGTAGAAGGCCTGCTCGGGCAGGTAGTCGACTTCGCCGTCGAGGATCATCTTGAAGCCGCGGATGGTCTCCTTCAGCGGCACGTACTTGCCGGGCGCGCCGGTGAACACCTCGGCCACGTGGAACGGCTGGCTGAAGAAACGCTCGCACTTGCGCGCGCGGGCCACGACCTGCTTGTCTTCCTCGCTCAATTCGTCCATGCCGAGGATGGCGATGATGTCCTTGAGGTCCTTGTAGCGCTGCAGCGTGCCCTGCACGGCGCGGGCGACCTCGTAGTGCTCCTCGCCGATGACCTGCGGGTCGAGCTGGCGGCTGGTGGAATCGAGCGGATCCACGGCCGGATAGATGCCCAGCGAGGCGATCTGGCGCGACAGGGTCACGGTCGAGTCCAGGTGCGCGAAGGTGGTCGCCGGGGACGGGTCGGTCAGGTCGTCGGCGGGCACGTAGACGGCCTGGATGGAGGTGATCGAACCGGTCTTGGTGGAGGTGATGCGCTCCTGCAGCACGCCCATTTCCTCGGCCAGGGTCGGCTGATAGCCCACCGCCGACGGCATGCGGCCGAGCAGCGCGGACACCTCGGTACCGGCCAGGGTGTAGCGGTAGATGTTGTCGACGAAGAACAACACGTCCTTGCCCTTGCCGGACTCGTCCTTCTGGTCGCGGAAGTACTCGGCCATGGTCAGGCCGGTCAGGGCCACGCGCAGGCGGTTGCCGGGCGGCTCGTTCATCTGGCCGTAGACCATGGCCACCTTGGACTCGGGCAGGTTGTCCAGCTTGACCACGCCGGCTTCCTGCATCTCGTGGTAGAAGTCGTTGCCCTCGCGGGTGCGCTCGCCGACGCCGGCGAACACCGACAGGCCGGAATGCTCGGTGGCGATGTTGTTGATCAGCTCGAGCATGTTCACGGTCTTGCCCACGCCGGCGCCGCCGAACAGGCCGACCTTGCCGCCGCGCGCGAACGGGCACACGAGGTCGATGACCTTGATGCCGGTTTCCAGCAGCTCGTCGGCCGCGGCCTGCTCGTCGTACTTGGGCGCCTCGCGATGGATGACCCACTGGTCCTCGGCCTCGATCGGGCCGATTTCGTCGATGGGCTCGCCCAGCACGTTCATGATGCGGCCCAGCGTGGCCGAACCGACCGGCACCTTGATGCCCTCGCCGGTGTTGGTGGCCATCAGGCCGCGCTTCAGACCCTCGGTGGCGCCCAGCGCGATGGCACGGACCACGCCGTCGCCCAACTGCTGCTGCACTTCCAGCGTGGTGCCCGTGGCATCGACCTTCAGTGCGTCGTAGACCTTGGGAACCTGGTCACGCGGGAATTCGACGTCGACGACCGCGCCGATGATCTGAACCACTTTGCCTTGAGACATGTTCTCGTCCTCTCGGGGTATCTATTTTTTCGTGGGAGCCTGCCTGCAGGCGAGGGCTTGATGTGCCGAATAATCCGGCCATCGCCTGCAGGCAGGCTCCTGCACGATGTTGGATGGCTATACGGCGGCGGCGCCACCGACAATCTCGGAAATTTCCTGGGTGATGGCGGCCTGGCGCGCCTTGTTGTAACTGAGCGTCAACGTGTCGATGACCTTGTTGGCGTTGTCCGAGGCGCTCTTCATGGCGACCATGCGCGCGGCGTGCTCGCTGGCCAGGTTTTCCAGCACCGCCTGGTAGACCAGCGACTCCACGTAGCGGCCCAGCACGTGCTTCAGCACGGTCTCGGCATCCGGCTCGTAGATGTAATCCCAGTCGTGGTCGCGCTCCAGTTCCAGCGCCACGATGGAATCACCTTCGCCTTCCTGCCGCTGGCTTTCCTCCAGCTGGCGCGCGGCGATCGGCAGCGGCAGCAGGGCGTCCACGCTGGGCTTCTGCGTCATGGTGTTGACGAAGTCGTTGTAGGCCACGAACACGCGGTCCAGCTTGCCCTCGCGGTAGGCGTCGAGCAGCACCTTGATGGAACCGACCAGCTGCTCCAGACGCGGCTTCTCGCCCAGCGCGGTGATGCTGGCGATGAGGTTGACACCCTTGATGCGACGAAACATCTGCGTCGCCTTGGAGCCGATGGCGACCACGTCCACGCCCACGCCCTGTTCCTGCCACTGCTGGATCTCGGTCAGCGTCTTGCGGAACAGGTTGGAGTTGAGGCCGCCGCACAGGCCGCGGTCGGTGGACACGACCACGAAGCCGACGTTGCGCGTGGTCTCGCGCTCGACCAGGAACGGATGCCGGAAATCGCTGGCCGTGGCATGCGCCACGTGCGCGATCAGGCGCCGCATCATCCGCGCGTACGGACGCGAAGCCTGCATCAGGTCCTGCGCCTTGCGGATCTTGGAGGCCGAGACCATCTCCAGCGCACGCGTCACCTTGCGCATGTTCTGCGTGGATTTGATCTTGGTTTTGATTTCGCGTCCGCTTGCCATGGTTCCTCTCGGGGACCGGGGACCGGGGAGCGGGGACCGGTGCCATACCGTGAACCCGTGCCGATCCGTTTGTATTTGGAACCGGGGTCTCCGCGGGATCGGGAAGCCAGATCGTTCTCTGGTCCCCGGTCCCCGGTCCCCGGTCCCGGCTCTTTTACCAGCTGCCGGTCTTCTTGAACTCGGCCACGGCCGACTTGAAGGTGGCCTTGGTGTCGTCGTCCCACTTGCCGGTCTTGACGATGTCGGCCATCAGCTCGCCGTGGTTCTGGTGCATGAAGGCGTGCAGGGCCTTCTCGAACGGCAGCACCTTGTCCACGGCCAGGTCGTCCAGGTAGCCCTCTTCGGCGGCGTACACCGACACCGCCAGTTCGGCGATGGACAGCGGCGCATACTGCGGCTGCTTCATCAGTTCGGTGACGCGCACGCCACGGTCCAGCTGGGCGCGGGTGGCCGGGTCCAGGTCCGAGGCAAACTGCGCGAAAGCGGCCAGCTCGCGATACTGGGCCAGGGCCAGCTTGATGCCGCCGGACAGCTTCTTGACGATCTTGGTCTGCGCCGAGCCGCCCACGCGCGACACCGAGATGCCGGCGTCCACGGCCGGGCGGATGCCGGCGTTGA
>CAZBZD010000009.1:0-9642 GCA_964496295.1 uncultured Rhodanobacteraceae bacterium
TCGCCGGCTGGCTGTTCTGGCTGTTCGCGCACATCTTCTTCCTGGTCGGCTTCCGCAACCGCTTCGCGGTGATGGGCAACTGGGCCTGGTCCTACCTGACCTGGCAGCGCGGCGCGCGCATCATCGTGGGGCGTGGCCGCAAGCGCACGGCGGAACGGCCGGATCAATAGCTTCCCAGTCCCCGTTCCCGGCCCCAGACCATGGCGGCGCTGCGCCGGTTGACGTTGATCTTGCCGTACAGGGTCGCGACGTGGTTGCGCACGGTGTTGCGTGAAATGCCCAGCGCGGACGCGATTCCGGCATCGTCCATTCCCTTGCAGATCAGCTCCAGGATTTCCCGTTCGCGCGTGGTCAGCTCGCCGAGTTCCCCGCGCGTGCTTTCGGGATGGCGGATCTGCGCCAGTTTTTCCACCAGGGTGCGACTGAACCACGAGGTGTCCTTCATCACCGTCTCGATGGCGGTGATCAGGTCCGCCTCCGTGCGCTTGCGCTCGGTGATGTCCTGCACCACGAACAGCACGCAGGCCTCGTCCTGGATGGACACGGGTTCGGCCGACAGCAGCCCGTGGATCATGGCGCCGTCGCGCGTGCGCAGTTGCACGTCGCGGTTGCGGATGCTGCGGTTGGCATTCGGCGCCGCGCCCAGTTCGCGCAGCAGGTCGTCGTCTGCCGGAATTCCGGCATCCGCGATGGATTGCCCGACGATCTCCTCGTGCGGCTGGAGCGTGGCGGTCGCGAAGGCCTCGTTGGCTTCGATGACGCGCAGGCCGCGCAGCGTGCATACCAGCATCGGCACCGGAGCCAGCCGGAATGCCTTGGCGAAGCGCTCCTCGCTCTGGCGCAGCGAGGTTTCGGCCTGCTTGCGCGCGTCCAGGTCGTTGAAGGTGAACAGCATGCAGGGCTGCTCGTTCATCTCGATCGGTTGCCCGGCCACGATCACGAACTTGCTGCCGCCGTCCCTCGTCCGCACCGAGGATTCCTGCTGCGGAATGGTGGCGTGCCGGTCCAGGGCGCGTATCGCCTCGTCGCGGTGCTCGGCATCGCGCAGGATGTCGAGCTCGCGCAACGGCCGTCCGACGACTTCGTCGTTGGCGTAGCCCGTCATTTCGAGGAAGCCCTTGTTGGCCTTGATGTAGCGCGAATCGTCCAGGCGCAGGATCAGCGCCGGCGCCGGGTTGGCCGCGAAGGCCCGCTCGAAGCGTTCCTCGGCATGGAACTGTTCGGTGACATCCTTCATCAACAGTACCAGTGACTCGGGCTCGTCGTCGGGGCCGGTCAGGATCAGGCCGCTGATGTCGAGCACGCACTGGAAATCCTTGTCGTTGCGCCGGGCAAGCCTGACCACCACGTTCGAAAACGTTTCGCCGGCAAGCAGGCGTGCAACCGGATGGTTGCGGGCCGTGAACCTGCGGCCGTCCGGGTCGTGGAACACGAACCGCTTGCGGTATTCCGCCATGCTGGCGCCCAGTCTGGCCGTCCGTTTGCAGGCGTGCATGGCCAGCGCCGCATCGTTGGCCCATGCAATCGCACCGTCCGGCTCGATCAGCAGCACGCCCTCGTCCAGGTTGGCGATGATCTGCTGCAAGTGGTGGCGGTCGACGCCGCGTTGCGGGGTTTTGTCGGGCATGTTTCCTGTTCTCCGTTCATTGCATCCGCGTCCATTGTTGCCGCATTTTCGGAAAACCCGTGAACGGACCGTTAACTGGTCAAACGATACTAGTCGGGCTAGTGCGGTTTTCTCTGTTCGCAAACCGGGCCCGCGCGTAGATTGATTGCCGTGAAGTCAACCGCGGCATCGCGGGTCCGTGGAAACGGTCAGGGACGCGAATGGACGGGACAACGGTTTTCATCGCGGCCGGGACGGGAAACAGGGTTTTATGGTCCCGGCCGTGCAGACAGGAGTTCCGGGTTTCCAATGGCGCGCCGATGCCGCTTTCCGCGCAATGTTTTCTTGAAGTCGCTTCCTGGAGAGAAAAAGCATGAAAACCTCGTACAATAGACTCGCGATCACCGCGTTGGCCGCCGCACTCGGTTTCGGCGCTTCGGGCGGGGTCGCGATCGCGGCGCAGTCCACGCAAACCGACGGGCAGTCGTCAAGCCTGGGCCAGGCGGTCAGCGACACCTGGATCACCGCCAAGGTCAAGGCCGAGCTGGCGACCACCGACGGCGTCGAGAGCACGGACATCTCGGTGGAAACCAAAAACGGCGTGGTGACCCTGATCGGTGTCCTGCCGGACGATGCCGCGCTGGAGAAGGCCGTCGCCGCCGCCAGAAGCGTGAAGGGCGTCAAGGATGTCGACGACTCCGGGCTCAAGGTGAAATGACCGTCAGTGCAGAGTTTTTCATCCGTGCATGTTCCTGATGCAACGGTGCTGTCCCCCTGCGGCAATCGCGACACGCCGCAGCAGTCCCGCGGACCTTGGAGAACGGTTTTTCCGCGACCCGCCGGTCCGCTCCCGCTTTACGTCACAGAGGTGAATGTCATGAACAACGATCGAATCAAGGGCCAATGGAAACAACTCAACGGCAAAATGAAGGCGCGTTGGGGAAAACTTACCGATGACGACCTGACGGTTGCCGAGGGCAACAGCGAATATCTCGCCGGCAAGTTGCAGGAGCGTTACGGCATTACCAAGGACGAGGCGAAAAAGCAGGTCAGGGAATTCGACGAGAAGCTGTAAAGGAACGCATGGCGCCATGGAAGTCCTGCCGCTTCCATGGCGCCTGTTCGACGCCGGCGCCGGACTGCCCCCTGGACGGCGTCGGCCGGCGTGCCAGGGACGGTTGCGTCATGCCGGGCAGGCACCCCACCCGTGCCTGTTCCGGTTCCCCGCGGTGCCGGTGCCGCCGGCATGCGCGGGCCCATTCCAGGCATGTGATGGATCACCTGCCTGGAAACTTTTCCGCAGGCATCACCGCTCCGGACGGGGCCGTGCCCGCCTGCAACGTCCGCCGCGCCATGCAAGGAGAGCACCATGCTCTATTTCGCCGTCCTGTTCCTGATCATCGCGCTGATCGCCGGTGCCCTCGGCTTTTTCGGCATCGCGGGTACCGCGGCGGGGATCGCCAAGATCCTGTTCGTGGTTTTCGTCATCCTGTTCGTGCTGTCGCTGGTCTTCGGCCGTTTCCGGAGGCCGTGAGCGGGAGACAACGGGCGGTTCGGGAGCATCCGCGCGACACGTTTTCCATCGAAATATCCACGAGAGGGTTCATACCATGACCAGCGAGTTTCCCGGCCACAGCAAGCCGAAGGACATCCCCGACCATGTCGGCAAGGGCGCGCAGGACGTCGAGCGGACCGCCGCCGATACCGCCGAACGTGCGGCGGAGCGCGTCGAATCCGCCGTCGAGCGTGGCCGCGAGGCATTCGACGACGCCGTGGCACATGCCGGCGACTGGGCCGACAGGGCCTGCGACTACGTGCGCGAAAAGCCGGCCCGTTCGGTGGCCATGGCGATCGTCGCCGGCTGGGTGATCGGCCGCCTGGCGCGCCGCTGAAGCGGCGTCGGGACAGGTCCCTTCCACGGATCGACGGGACAGGAGGAAAGGAAGTGACCCGAAGCCCTTCGCTGCACGGCAGGAAGGTCGGACTTCTCGTCGATGACGGATCCGATGCCGACACGGTCGGGGCCCTGTACGCGGCAGTCGCGGACGCCGGCGGCGCGATCGGCATCATCGCCCGGCGCGTCGGCCTCGTGCATCTCGACGATGGCCGGCAACTGGTCGCCCGTTACCGGCTGGCCGACACGCCGCCCACGCTGTTCGACGCCGTGGCGCTGGTATTGTCCGGGGCGGCCGGCTACGGCTTCGTCAAGGAATGGGTGGCCGTGGAATGGGTGCGCGCGGCCTACGCCCATTCCACGGCCATTGCCTTCGACAACGGGGCGCGCGCCGTGCTCCGGTTTGCCTGCGTGCATGCCGACGTGGGCATGCTCGACCCGGCCAGCGCCGTGGATTTCATAAGGACGGTGTGGAGCCGGCCGGCTGCCTGATCCGCAACGGATACGGTGATCTTCGTTTTTCCCGGGCGCGGCATCCGTCGCGGCCGGGAGCGGGTTTCACGGACACGAAAAAACCGCGCCGTGGCGCGGTTTTCGGCATGTCCCGGCGGGCGGGAAGAGCGAATGGTGGCCAGACCTGGAATCGAACCAGGGACACATGGATTTTCAATCCATTGCTCTACCAACTGAGCTATCTGGCCACGAAATCGTGGCGCGGAAATCGTTGCGCAAGGCCGCGTATTAGAGCGGGTGCGCGCGCTTTCGTCAAGCCGCGGCAGGGGGCTCGAAGCCGGGCGGCGGTGCCGATCCGTCGCCGAACAGGAACTTTTCCATTTCCGCGGCGAGAAACTTCCGCGCTTGCGGATCCAGCGGGTTGATGCGGTTTTCGTTGATCAGCATGGTCTGGTGCGCGAGCCACTGCTCCCAGGCCTCGCGCGAGATTTCGTCGTAGATGCGGCGGCCGAGCTCGCCGGGCCAGGGCGCGTAGTCCAGGCCCTCGGCATCACGTTTCAGTCTGGCGCAATGGACGATGCGGGTCATGGACGGCTCCGTGGCTTCATCAGGGTGTCGAGCAGGGTGCGTACCGGCGACGGCAGGCCCAGACGGGCGAGCTCGTCGCGGGCGCACCAGCGGTGACGTCCATTATCGGCGATGCCGGGCCGGTTTGTCGCCCCGGGGAACCGCATCGGCGTGACCTCGAGCCGGTAGTGGCTGAAGGTGTGCGTGAACGAATCGAGCGTTTGCGTGCGGCCGATGGCGGCGAATTGCCCGGCGTCGCGGGAGGCGTCGGCTTTGCTGCTTTCGGGCAGGCTCCACAGCCCGGCCCAGACACCCTGCGGGCCGCGCTTTTCCAGCAGGATGCGGCCGGCACCGTCCTCGATCAGCAGCATCACGGTGTGCCGGGTCGGCAGGGTTTTTGAGGGTTTGCGTTCGGGCAATTGCCCGGTGAGGCCGTCGCGCAGGGCAACGCAGTCGCCGGCCAGCGGGCAGTTTTCGCAATCGGGTCTGGCGCGCGTGCAGACGGTCGCACCCAGGTCCATGATCGCCTGGGTGTAGTCGGCCACGCGTTCGTGCGGGGTGTTCCGCTCCGCAAGCTGCCACAGCTTTTTCTCGACCGCGCTCCGCCCCGGATGGCCGTGGATGCCGTGATGGCGCGTCAGCACACGCTTGACGTTGCCGTCGAGGATGGGAAAGCGCAGGCCGTGGGCCTGGGCCAGGATGGCGCCGGCGGTGGAGCGTCCGATGCCGGGCAGGGCGCACAAGGCGTCGAAGTCGCGCGGCAGTTCGCCGTGGTGCCGTTCGACGCAGACGCGCGCGGCCTCGTGCGCGAAGCGGGCGCGGCGGTAGTAGCCGAGCCCGGACCACAGCGCGAGCACTTCGTCCTCGGCGGCGGCGGCAAGGTCGGGCAGCGTCGGCAGGGCTTCCACGAAGCGCCGGAAGTAGGGGAGGACGGTGGCGACCCGGGTCTGCTGCAGCATGATTTCGGACAGCCACACGCGGTAGGCCGTGCGCGGCTCCTGCCAGGGCAGGTCGTGCCGGCCGTGATGGTCGAACCAGTCCAGCAGCCGCGGCGCGATCATGGCGTGGCCGCGGCGCTCGATGCCGGCGCGGGCGTGCTGGATGCCGCGGCGGCGCCCGCGTCCAGTTCCAGCCCTTCCACGTGCACGCCGCCGAAATCCAGCTGCTCGGCCGTCACGGTGCCGTCGAGCGGCGGCAGCGGCAGTTCGTCGACGGCCTCGGGATCGCTGACCTGGCGCCACCAGTCCGCCAGGTCCGAAAGCGGCAGCAGCAGGTGGCTGTTCATCCCGGGGCCGGTGACGGCCAGCTCGAACGTGAGCGAGCGGTTGGCGGGGAGCAGCTCCAGGCGGGTGGCGTAGCGCTTGTCCTTGCTGCCGGTGAAATGGCCCTGCAGGGCCAGGTGGATATCCGCGCCGCCGCGCCAGGCGACCCTGCCGTCGAGAAAGCCGTGGTGGCCGCCCGGCGTGTCGAGCGTGACGTGGATGTGCTCGAACTGCAGCGCTTGCGGCGCCAGGTGGGGGGTGGTCAGCAGGGTCAGCTTGAAGGGGCGGGCGTGCACGCTGGCGGTCAGTTGCAGGCTGAAGACGTGGTCCGGCAGCAGCGTTCCGGTTTCCAGGTGCAGGTCGTCGAGCACCAGCTTGCCGTCCTGCACCAGCGAGCCGTGGTTGATGATGATGCCGGTCTTGATGCGCGGCAGTTCGGGGACGCCGCCGCCGCCCCGGTCGAGGCCGGCCACGACCCGGCCCAGGCGCGACAGGTCGAGCCGGGGCGTGTCCAGCTCCAGCTGCGTGATGGTGGGTGGGCCGCCGAACAGCGCCCGCCAGGGCAATTCCACGCGCGCACGCGCGGCCACCAGCACCGGGCGGTTGCTGGCCGACAGCGTCAGCCCGTGCAGGACCAGCGCCGGCTGCGGCCACAGCGTGGGCTCGGCCGGCGCGCTCAGGGCGAGCGTCATCCCGGCCTGGCGCGCCTGGTTGCGCAGCATGTCGGTAATGCGTTGCGGTTGCAGCAGCACGTACACGGCGATGACCGCCGCCAACAGCAAGGCTGCCAGGGCGATGACGACAGCCAGCAATGTCAGGCGGGTGCGTCGCTGCATGGCGATCATTGTGACAAGTTCGCGGGTTTGTGCACGTGTTTGCGTGGATACTGGCCGCGCTCGCCCTCAGGGGCGGTTCACGTTTGCGTGTCCGGGCCCCCTGGCACGCAGGCCGGCGCGGCGGCTCTGTCGTCGCGCCGTTTTTCTTTTTGCGGGCAGGGGAGCAACATTGTACGAGCAGGGCGGGGATTGCCCGCCGTGTGTGGATCGCGTGGCGGGCAGTGGTCGCCCTACCCGATTTCGCCGAGCTGCGCCGGGAGCAGGCCGTCGACGAAGGCGCGGGCCTCGAACGGGCGCAGGTCGTCGATGCCTTCGCCGAGGCCGACGAAACGGATCGGCAGGCCGAATTCGCGTGCCAGGGCAAACACCACGCCGCCCTTGGCGGTGCCGTCCAGCTTGGTGACGACCAGGCCGGTCACGTCGGCCGCCTGCCGGAACTGGCGCAACTGGCTGATGGCGTTCTGCCCGGTGGTGCCGTCGATCACCATCAGCACTTCGTGCGGCGCGTCGGCGTCGAGTTTCTTCAGCACGCGGGCGATCTTCGCCAGTTCGTCCATCAGGCCGCCCTGGGTATGCAGGCGGCCGGCGGTGTCGGCGATCAGCAGGTCCGCCCGGCGCGCCCGCGCGGCGTCCAGCGCGTCGTAGATGACGCTGGCCGAGTCGGCGCCCTGGCCCTGGGCGATGACCGGGACTTCGTTGCGCTCGCCCCAGGTTTTCAGTTGTTCGACGGCGGCGGCGCGGAAGGTGTCGCCCGCGGCCAGCAGCACCTGTTTGCCGTCGCCGCGATAACGCCGGGCGAGCTTGCCGATGGTGGTGGTCTTGCCGACGCCGTTGACGCCGACCACCAGCAGCACGAAGGGCCTGGACGTTTCGATGTCCAGCGGCTGCTCGATGTTTTCGAGCCGGGCAACGAGGGCCTGGCGCAGCGCATCCAGCAGCGCGCCGGCATCGGCGAACTCGCGCTTGTGCATGCGGGTGCGCAGGTCCTCGACCAGCTCCATGCTGGTGTTGACGCCGACGTCGGCCGTGATCAGCACCGTTTCCAGTTCGTCCAGCAGCGCGTCGTCCAGCCTGGGGTGGCGCGCGAACAGGTTCGACATGCCGCGGGCGAAACCGCTGCCGGCCAGGCGCTTGCGCCAGCCCTTGCGGGCCGGTGGCGCGGGCTCCGCCGCGTCCCCGGCAGGTGCTGCGGCCCGCGTTTCGTCTCCATCGGGAGCGGGTGCCGTTTCCGCGGCGTCCGGCGCGGTGTCCGGCGTGTCGTTTTCGGGCGCGGGCTGCGCGGCCGTCGCCGGTTCGGCGGCGGGCGCATCCACTGGCGCCGCGTCGGCTGCGGTATCGGCGGGCTTGCCGGTATCCTTGTCTGACTTTTTCTTCTTTTTCCAGAACATGAGCATGCACGGTTCGGCGAGGGTGATTCGGGGCGACATGCTAGCACCGGCGCGTTGTTTTTCCGGCAAGGCCGCGCGGGAGGGCGGTCCATGGCGCGGGTGAAGGCCGGCCGGGCCGGCACGCCGGGCCGCGTGCGCATCATCGGCGGCAGCTTGCGCGGCTCCGTCCTGCGCGTGCCGGAACGCGCAGGGCTGCGCCCCACGCCGGGCCGCGTGCGCGAAACCCTGTTCAACTGGCTGCAGCCGCATCTGCCCGGCGCGCGTTGCCTGGACCTGTTTGCCGGCAGCGGTGCGCTGGGCATCGAGGCGCTGTCGCGCGGCGCGGCCGCGGCCTGCTTCGTGGAGCGCGACGCAACGCTGGCACGGGCGCTGCGCGAACAGGTCGAACGCCTGCGCCTGGCCACGGCGCAGGTCCATCGCGCCGATGCGCTGGCGTGGCTGGACGCTACCCCGGTGCAGGCGCACGACGTGGTGTTCATGGATCCGCCGTTTGTCCTGGACCTGTGGGCAGCGGCCGCCGCGGCCCTGGAATCGTCGGCCTGGCTTGCGCCGGCGGCGTGGATCCACGTGGAAATGCCGGCCGCTTCGACGTTCGTGGCGCCGGCGAACTGGGCCGTGTACCGGCAAGGCCGGGCCGGCGACGTGGGCCACGTGCTTTATCGCCGGGGAGGTCCGATCCGTTAAGCTATGCCACCGGACCGGTCGCAGGGCAGAACATGGTTGACAACACCCCCTCCAGGGCACGGGTTGCCGTTTACCCGGGCACTTTCGATCCCATCACCAATGGCCATTCGGACCTGGTGGCCCGCGCCGCGCCGCTGTTCGACCAGGTGGTGGTGGCGGTGGCCAGGAATTCCGGCAAGGGCCCCAGCTTCAGCCTCGAGGACCGCATTTCGCTGGCACGCCTGGCTCTGGCGGACCTGCCCAACGTGGTGGTGCGCGGCTTCGACACGCTGCTGGCGCATTTCGTGCGCGAAATCGGCGCCGGCGTGATCCTGCGCGGCCTGCGCGCCGTGTCCGACTTCGAATACGAGTTCCAGCTGGCCAGCATGAACCGGCATCTCATTCCCGAGGCCGAGACGCTGTTCCTGACCCCGGCCGAACAATACAGCTTCATTTCGTCCTCGCTGGTGCGCGAAATCGGCAGCCTGGGGGGCGATGTCTCGGGATTCGTCCACCCGGCGGTGCAGCAGGCCATGCAGCAACGCTGGCAAAAAATCGCCGGGAGCGATTTTTGACGCCGCGCGGCGACGGCCCGCAGGGTGCACGCCAGGGAAGGCGGGACAAAAAAACGGCCCGCGCCCCGCGTAACGCGGTAATATGTCGCAACGACGAATTCCACCGTTTCCATACCTCAACAAGGTGATTCCCATGCGCAAATACGCCCTCGTCGCACTGAGTGCGCTGGCCGGTACCCTGGTGCTCGGCGCCTGCAGCCAGAACAACGAAAGTGCCCAGCCGCAACCGGCCGCGGCCCAGCAGGCCGAGGTCGGCAGCAGCGCCGACTGCACCCGGTTTGCGTCCATGGTGACGGCACCCGAGCCCGGCCAGGCCGGCAAGACCGTGGCGCCGACCCTGAAGACGGGCGCCGGCGATGCCGCGACCGGGCCGGCTGCCGCCGGCAGCCAGGCCAAGC
>CAZBZD010000009.1:9742-23516 GCA_964496295.1 uncultured Rhodanobacteraceae bacterium
GCCGGCAGCCAGGCCAAGCCGGAAACCTTCGAGCTGACCCCGGAGGAACAGGATCTCCAGCGCGCGTGCTACTCGCACCTGCAGCAACTGGTGCAGAACAACATCCAGGGCATGACCGCCAACCGGCCGTATGCCTACCTGGTGCCGGCCGGCAATGCGGGCAGCATCATTTCCCAGCGCCAGCGCCAGCTGGATTCGGTCACCGGCGTGGTCCTGCGCGGCGTCACGCCGGGCAATCTGCTGGCATTCGGCGGTCCCAGCTCGACGGCGACGGCGAACCTGATGATTTCCGCGTTCAAGCAGGCCCAGCCCGGCTCGATGAAGGGCGTGATCGTGCTGTTCATCGGCGACAAGGCGGACAAGGCCCGCGTGGCCGCGGTCGTGAAGCCGACCGATGCCACCTACCGCTTCGTGCAGATGTGAGTTGATTGCAGGGACGAGTGGCGAGTGACGAAGGGCGAGTGATCCGGCAAGCCTTGCCGCTTGCCGCTCGCCCCCCGTTTCCCGGAATGCGCCCATGACCCTGCGTTTCGACATTTCCGCCACGTCGGGCGCGGCCCGGCGTGGCCGGCTCGTCTTCGACCGCGGCACGGTGGAGACGCCGTGCTTCATGCCCGTGGGCACCTACGGCACGGTCAAGGCCATGACCCCGCGCGACGTGCGCGACATCGGCGCCGAGATCATCCTCGGCAACACCTTTCATCTTTGGTTGCGGCCCGGGCTCGACGTCATCGGCGAGTTCGGCGGCCTGCACCGCTTTGCCGGCTGGGACGGCCCCATCCTCACCGATTCGGGCGGCTTCCAGGTGTTTTCGCTGGCGCACCGGCGCAAGCTGACCGAAGAGGGCGTCACCTTCGCCTCGCCGGTGGACGGTTCGAAGGTGTTCCTGTCGCCGGAAGAATCCATGCGCATCCAGGGCGTGCTGGATGCGGACGTGGTGATGGCCTTCGACGAATGCACGCCGTACGAAGTGGACGGGCACCTGACCACCGAGGCCGAAGCGGCGCGCTCGATGGAGCTGTCGATGCGCTGGGCGGAACGCTCGCGCCGCGCCTTCGACGACCTGCGCAACCCGCACGCGCTGTTCGGTATCGTGCAGGGCGGGGTGCACGAGAACCTGCGCCGGCGTTCGGCCGAAGCACTGGTCGACATCGGTTTCGACGGCTACGCGCTGGGCGGGCTGGCGGTCGGCGAGCCGGAGGAAGAGCGCAACCGCACCCTGGATTCCAGCGTGTCGCTGCTGCCCGCCGGGCGGCCGCGCTATTTGATGGGCGTGGGGCGGCCCGAGGACATCGTCGAGGCGGTGCGCCGCGGCATCGACATGTTCGACTGCGTCATGCCCACGCGCAACGCGCGCAACGGCTTCCTGTTCACGGAACACGGCACGCTGCGCATCCGCAACGCCCGGTTCGCCCGCGACACCGGCGTCATCGAGGAAGGCTGCGACTGCTACGCCTGCGCCAACGGATTCAGCCGCGCCTACCTGCGCCATCTGGACCGCTGCAACGAGATCCTGGGCGCGCAACTGGCCACCATCCACAACCTGCGCCACTACCAGCGCCTGATGGCCGGCCTGCGCCGGGCCATCGGGGAAGACCGGCTGGCGGACTTCGTGGCGGCTTTTTACGCCGCCAGGCGGAGTGCAACCGCCTGATTTCCATGGTCCGGCGGCCACGGGCGGCGATGCGGATCACGGATGCGGCACGGCATCCTGCAAGGCCGGGGAACCTCGTGGCATAATTCGCAATCTTTATCTTGACGGGCCGTGTGTCGCGGTCCGCGCCCTTTCAGTGGAGTCATCATGGGTTTGTCCATTCTCGATTCAGTTGCCGTGGCTGCGGCAGCGCCGGCCGGTGGTGCCGCCGGTGCCGGCGCCGGCGGGTTCTCGATGCTCATCATCCTTGCCGTCATGTTCGTGGCGATGTATTTCATGCTGATCCGTCCGCAACAGAAGCGGCAGAAGCAGCATCGGGCCATGATCGAGGCCCTGGCCAAGGGCGACGAGGTCATCACCAACGGCGGCATTGCCGGACGCATCGACGCCCTCGGCGACTCGTTCGTGACGGTCGAAGTGGCCGACGGCGTCAAGATCAAGCTGCAGCGCGCGTCGATTGCCCAGGTGCTGCCCAAGGGCACGCTGAAGGCGGCGTGAGGGGGAGATGGTCGATGACGGCCATCACGATATCGGCCGCCGGAGCGGCGGCGACAATGACGGGTTTGACGCATGAGTGATTTTCCGCGCTGGAAATATGCGCTGGTCATCGTGGTTCTGGCGCTGGGTGTCCTGTACGCCGTGCCCAACATCTTCCAGCGGGTGCCGGCCGTGCAGATTTCGGCCAACCGCGGCGCGAAGGTGGACCAGGCACTGCAGGCGCGCGTACGCGACGTGCTGCAAAAGCAGAACATACCGGTGGAAAAGATCGAGCTGGACGGCGATGCGCATCGCCTCCTGGCCCGCTTCACCAACCCCGGCACCCAGTTGCAGGCTTCCGACGCGCTGAAGGAAGCCCTGGGCGACAAGTACGTGGTGGCCCTGAACCTGGCATCCACGGTGCCGTCCTGGCTGCGGGCCATCCATGCCAATTCCATGCGCCTGGGCCTGGACCTCCAGGGTGGCGTCCACTTCCTGATGGAAGTCGACCAGCAGGCCGTGCGCGAGAAGCAGGAAAGCGCCTACGTCGAAGGCATCCGCTCGCTGCTGCGCAGCAAGAACATCCGCTACCTCAACGTCGGCAAGGATCCGGACGGCGTGGGCGCGAGCGTGGTGCTGCGCTCGTCCGCGGATCGCGACCAGGCCGCGACGCTGATCGGTTCCAACTATCCGGAGCTCACGATTTCCGACGGCGCCAGCCGCGACAACCGCTACGTGCTCGACGCAAGCATGTCCGAGGACAAGCTGCGTGAACTGGCCCAGAAGACGATCCGCCAGAACGTCGGCACCCTGCGCAACCGCATCAACGCCCTCGGCGTGTCCGAACCGTTGATCCAGCAGCAGGGCGAAAACTACATCGTGGTCGAGCTGGCCGGCGTGCAGGACACCGCCGAGGCCAAGAAGATGATCGGCGCCGTCGCCACGCTGGAGTACCGCGCCGGCTACGGCACGCCGCAGCAGGCCGTGCAGGCCGCCAACACCGGCGTCGTGCCGCCCGAGGCGCGCCTCTACTATGGCCGCGACGGCCGTCCCTACCTGCTCAGCAAGAAGGTGATCGCCACCGGCGACCAGCTGGTCAACGCCAGTTCCGGCATCGACCCGCAGACCGGGACGCCGATGGTGTCGGTGACGCTCAATGCCGCCGCCGCCAAGCGCATGTTCGACTTCACCTCGGCCAACGTCGGCAAGCCGATGGCCGTGGTGTACAAGGAAACCATCCCGGAAACCAAGATCGTCGACGGCAAGAAGGTGCGTACCTCCAAGACCACCGAAACCGTCATCAACTACGCCACCATCCAGGGCGTTTTCAGCAACAAGTTCCAGACCACCGGGCTGGACAGCACCGAAGCGGCCTCGCAACTGGCCCTGCTGCTGCGCAGCGGTTCGCTGGCCTCGCCGGTGCAGATCGTCGAGGAGCGCGTGATCGGTCCCAGCCTGGGCCGCGACAACATCCACAAGGGCGTGCTGGCGGTGTTCGTGGGCCTGCTCATCGTGCTGGTCGGCGCGGGCATCTACTACAAGCTGTTCGGCCTGGTGGCCGACATCGCGCTGTTCTTCAACCTGGTGCTGCTGGTGGCGGTGATGTCGATGATCGGGGTGACCCTGACCATGCCGGGCATCGCCGGCATCGTGCTCACGCTGGGCATGGCCATCGACTCCAACGTGCTGATCTGCGAACGCGTGCGCGAGGAGTTGCGCAACGGGTCCACGCCGCTGGCGTCGATCCGGGCCGGTTATGAAAAGGCCTGGTCGACGATTCTCGATGCCAACGTCACCCACCTCATCGCCGCGCTGGCCCTGATGACCATGGGTGTCGGCTCGATCAAGGGCTTCGGCGTGACGCTGTTCATCGGCATCCTGACTTCGCTGTTCACCTCGGTCACGGTGACCCACGCGATCACCGCGCTGCTGCATGGCGGTCGCAAGCTCACGAAACTGTCGGTGTAGGCGAGGAAGACGACATGGAAATTTTCAATCCGAACAGCAACATCCACTTCCTCGGCATGCGCCGTTACTCGATCGCCGTCGCGATCTTTCTGGTGCTGGCGTCGGTGTTCCTGATTTTCCACAAGGGCCTCAACTACGGCCTGGATTTCACCGGCGGCGTGGTGATCGAGGTGCAGTACCAGCAGTCGGTGGACATCGCCGACGTGCGCGCGGCCCTCGACAAGGGCGGTTTCACGCATTCCGTCGTGCAGCCGCTGGGCGGCACGCACGACGTATCCATCCGCCTGCAGCCCAAGGACGACCCGGCCGCCGTCGATGCCAGCGGCAAGGTCAACGTCGACAAGGTGGCCCGGGACGTGGTCGCGGCCTTGAGCGCCGCCGGCGAGAAGGTGACGATCAAGCAGCGCAGCTTCGTCGGCCCCGAGGTGGGCGCGTCGCTGCGGACCAAGGGCATCTACGCCACGATCTTCGTGATCATCGGCATCATGGGCTACCTGTGGATTCGTTTCGAACGGCGCTTCGCGGTGGCCGCGCTGCTGACCGAGGTCCATGACACCCTGGTCACGGTGGGCGTGTTCGCGTTGACCCAGCGCCAGTTCGACCTGACCGTGCTGGCCTCGGTGATGGCCGTGGTGGGTTACTCCATCAACGACAAGGTGGTGGTGTTCGACCGCGTGCGCGAGCTGTTCCGCCTGGCGCGCAAGGCCGATTCGGAGGAAATCCTCAACCGCTCCATCAACAGCACGCTGTCGCGGACCATCATGACCTCGCTGCTGACCGGCGTGTGCATGTTCGCCCTGTATTTCATCGGTGGCCCCGTGGTGCACGGTTTTGCCATCACCATGATCATCGGCATCGTGGTCGGCACGCTGTCCTCGATCTTCATCGCCAGCCCGATCCTGCTGTGGCTTGGCGTGTCGAAGAAGGACCTGATGCCGCGCACGCGCGACAATCCGGAACTGGCGCGGCGTCCCTGACGACCCGCGCGCGGCGCTCGTGATGATGACGGGCAGGGCGGGCATTGCCCGCCCTTTCCCTGGCCATCGACCTTGTTGTCTCGCAGGTCGGGCAATCGCCGGCAAGGCTGGCTACTACTTGAGGTTTGCCAGGCGTTCCGGGGTGCCGACGTCGCACCATGTGCCTTGGTGGTGCTGCCCGGTGACGCGGCCCTGCCGCATGGCATGGCGCAGCAGCGGCGCCAGCTTGAATCGCGGTGGCCTGGCGTTTGCGCCGGGCCGGTCGCCGATGACGGCTCGCCAATGGTTCAGCATGGCTGGCCGGTAGACGCCGACGCCCGCGAAGGTCAGCAGCACGGCCTCCGGTGACGACGGCGCATCGACATGGCCGTCGTCGAGCAGGCGGAAATCGCCGCGGGGATGGTGCGGCGGATTGTCCACCAGCACCAGGTGCGCGGTCCCGTCCGGCTCGCATGGCAGCGCGGCGTAGTCGATGTCGGTGAAGATGTCGCCGTTGACGGCGAGGAACGGCTCGTCCGCCAGCATCGGCAGCGCGTTGAGCATGCCGCCGCCGGTTTCCAGCGGTGTCGGGCCTTCGTGGGCGTAGCGGATGCGCAGGCCCCAGCGCGAACCGTCGCCGAGCGCGGCCGGGAACTGTTCGGCCAGGTGCGAGGTGTTGACGACGACGTCGCGCACGCCGGCGGCGGCCAGTTTTTCCAGGTGGTGCACGATCAGCGGCTTGCCGGCGACTTCCAGCAGCGGCTTGGGCGTGCGGTCGGTCAGCGGGCGCATGCGCTCGCCCAGGCCGGCGGCGAAGATCAGGGCGCGCACGCGGCGTCTCCGGCGGGCCGGCGCAGGTCGCGGCCGCTTGCGGCGGCGCGCAGCAACGCGACCAGGCCGGCCAGTTCGGGGTGGCGCGAGGCGACGTCGACCACGTAGCCGAACACCCGCGGCAGGTCGTCGAGATAGGCGGGCTTGCCGTCGCGGTAGGCCAGGCGGCAGAACAGGCCCAGCACCTTGAGGTGGCGCTGCAGGCCGGCGAGGTCGAACCAGCGGCGAAAACGCGTCGCGTCGACGCCGGCGTCGATCAGGCGGTTGTCGAGCAGACGCTGGCGGTAGCCCTGCATCCAGCGCTCCACGCGGGCCTCGTCCCACCGGATGTAGCAGTCGCGCAGCAGCGAGACCAGGTCGTAGGTGACCGGGCCGCGCAGGGCACCCTGGAAGTCGATGACGCCGGGATTGTCGCGCGCCACGATCATCAGGTTGCGGCTGTGGAAATCGCGGTGCACGAAACACTGCGGCTGTTCCACGGCGTTGGCCACGAGCCGGTCGAAGGCGACGTCCAGCGTCCGTGCCGTCGCCGCGTCGACACGCCGGCCGAGATGGCGTTCGAGGAACCATGGCGCCAGCAGTTCCAGCTCGCGGCGCAGGAAGGGGGCATCGTAGGCGGGCAGGTCCGCGCTTTCCACGCGGGTCTGCATGGCAAGCAGGGCATCCAGGGCGTCCCCGTAGAGCGCGTCCGCCGTGGTTCCGGTGAGCTCGGGCAGGTACAGGCGCCGGCCGAGATCCTCTATCAGCAGGAAACCCCTGTCGACGTCGCCGGCATGGACCCGGGGGACGTGCACGCCGGCCTCGGCCAGGCGCGCGCCGATGTCCAGCCACGGGCGCACGTCCTCCTGCGGCGGTGGGGCGTCCATCAGGACCAGCTCGTGCGCGGCGTGCGCGACGCGCCAGTAGCTGCGGAAACTGGCATCGCTGGAGGCCGGTTCCAGCATCAAGGCCGGCTCGGCGAGCACGTGGCGGGCCCAGGCAAGGCGGGCGGCACTGCGGTCGGTTGGTGTCTCGGGCATGCTTTGCAGGATAATGCAGTCCTTCGCATCCGTGCGTGCGAATGCGCCTTGGCTACATGGAGTGATACTTGTGAGTGACACGCTTGTCCCGGTCATCCTTTCCGGCGGTTCCGGCACGCGCTTGTGGCCGTTGTCGCGTTCCGCCCATCCCAAGCAGTTCCTGGCGCTGGATGGCGAGCATTCCATGCTGCAGGCCACGTGGTTGCGCCTGGCCGGCCTGGATGCGCTGCAGGCGCCGCTGGTGGTCACCAACGAGGCACACCGCTTCATGGTCGCCGAGCAGCTGCGCCAGGCCGGCTGCGAGCCGGCCGCCATCGTGCTGGAGCCGGCCGGGCGCAATACCGCGCCGGCGATTGCCGCGGCGGCGCTGCAGGCGCAAGCCGACGGCGACGACCCGTTGCTGCTGGTGCTGCCGTCCGACCACGTGGTGGGCGACGTCGAGGCCTTCCGCGCGGCCGTGACCCGGGCCGTGCCCGAAGCCGCCGCCGGCGCGCTGGTGACCTTCGGCATCGTGCCCGATGCACCCGAAACGGGCTACGGCTACATCAGGCTGGGCGAGGGCGAAGGGGTGCGCAAGGTGGACGAGTTCGTCGAGAAGCCGGACGAAACCACCGCCCGGCGATATCTGGAAAGCGGCAATTATGCGTGGAACAGCGGCATGTTCCTGATGCGCGCCGCGCGCTACCTGGAAGAGCTGGGCAAGTACCGGCCGGACATCCTCGAGGCCTGCCGCAAGGCTTTTGCCGGCGCCGCGCGCGACGCCGATTTCCTGCGCCTGGACAAGGAAGCGTTCGAGGCCTGCCCGTCCGATTCCATCGACTACGCGGTGATGGAAAAGACCGGCGCCGCGCGCGTGCTGCCGATCGACGTGGGCTGGAACGACGTCGGCTCGTGGGCGGCGCTGTGGCAGGTGGCCGAGCGCGACGGCGACGGCAATGCCAGCCATGGCGACGTGCTGGCGCTGGACTGCCGCAACTCCTTCGCCTGGGGCGAGCGCCGCCTGGTGGCCATGATCGGCTTGGACGACATGGTGGTGGTGGACACCGACGACGCGCTGCTGGTGGCGCGCAAGGACCAGGTGCAGAAGGTCCGCGACGTGGTCGCCAGACTCAAGCACGACAAGCGCGCCGAGGCGGCCCTGCACCGCAAGGTGTACCGGCCGTGGGGCGCCTACGATTCGATCGACATGGCCGAGCGCTTCCAGGTCAAGCGCATCACGGTCAAGCCGGGCGGCCGGCTCAGCCTGCAGATGCATCATCATCGCGCCGAGCACTGGGTGGTAGTCAGCGGCACGGCGCGGGTCACGCGCGGCGAGGACGTGTTCCTGCTGGGCGAGAACGAATCGACCTTCATCCCCATGGGCACGACGCACCGCCTGGAGAACCCCGGCAAGATGCCGCTGGAGCTGATCGAGGTGCAGTCCGGGAGCTATCTCGGCGAGGACGACATCGTGCGCCTCGAGGACGTGTACGGGCGCGGCACGCCCGACAAGTGATCGGCGCTCCTGCTGTCACGGCAGAAGCCGCGACAGCAGGCAGCTTCAATGCGCGCTGGTGGCGGAGGCAGCCACGCTGGACGACGGCGCCGGTTCCGCCTGCGCTTCGGGTTGCGGCACGGTGGGCAGGTACTCCGGGTCGCGCCGTGCATGGGTGGCCTGCTCGTAGGCGTAGGCAATGCCGATCAGGGTCGGCTCGCTCCATTTGCCGGCGAAGAACAGCATGCCCACCGGCAGGCCGTGCACGAAGCCGGCCGGCACGGTGATCGACGGGTAACCGGCCACGGCAGCGGGACTGTAGGCTTCGGCACCCTCGTGGTCGCCGTTGACCAGGTCGATGCTCCAGGCCGGGTCCTGCGCGGGCGCCAGCAGGGCGTCCAGTCGATGGGCTTCGAGGGCGGCATCGATGCCTTCCGGACCGGACCGTTTTTTCGCCTTTGCCAGGGCATCGAGATAGGCCTTGTCGGTCAGCGGGCCCATGGCTTCGGCCCTGATGAAAAGCTCCTGGCCGAACCACGGCATTTCCGCGGCGGCGTGGGCCCTGTTCCAGGCGATCAGGTCCTTGAGCGAATGCACGGCCAGGCCCTTGCGCGTGGCGAGGTAGGCGTTGATGTCGTGCTTGAACTCGTACAGCAGCACGGTCGTTTCCGCCTTGCCGTAGTCGTCCAGGTGCGGCAGCTCGACCGGATCGACGACGGTGGCGCCGTGGGCGCGCAGCACGGCGATGGTCTTGTCGAGCAGGCGGGTCACGTCCGGGTTGTCGCCGGCCAGCCCGCGCACGACGCCGATGCGCTTGCCCTGGAGCGCGTCGGGGTCGAGAAATTCGGTGTAGTCGGTGGCGTGCTTGTCGGCATCGGCGGTGGCCGGGTCGCGCGGGTCGCTGCCGGCGATCGCGGTAAGCACGATCGCCGCGTCGGTCACGGTGCGCGTCATCGGGCCGGCAGTGTCCTGGCTGTGGCTGATCGGCACGATGCCGGCGCGGCTGACCAGGCCCACGGTGGGTTTGATGCCGACGATGCCGTTGGCGGCGGCCGGGCAGATGATCGAGCCGTTGGTCTCGGTGCCGATGGCGACGGTGGTGAAGCCGGCGGCCACGGCGGCGCCCGAGCCGGCGCTGGAGCCGCAGGCGCTGCGGTCGAGCACGTACGGGTTGCGGGTCAGCCCGCCGCGTCCGCTCCAGCCGCTGCTCGCGCGCGTGGAGCGGAAATTGGCCCATTCGCTCAGGTTGGTCTTGCCCAGAATGACGGCGCCGGCCTTGCGCAATTTTGCCGCGACCGTGGCGTCCCGCGGCGCCGGCGCGCCGGTCATGGCCAGCGAACCGGCGGTGGTGAGCATGCGGTCGCCGGTGTCGATGTTGTCCTTGAGCAGGACCGGAATGCCGAGCAGCGGCCCGTGCGGTTTGCCCGCGGCGCGTTCCCGGTCGCGCCGGCGCGCGATTTCCAGGGCGTCGGGATTGACCTCGATGACGGCGTTGACGGCGGGGCCGGCCTGGTCCAGCGTGGCGATGCGGCGGATGAAGCCCCGGGCCAGCCTGCGCGAATCGATTTCGCCCGCCTGCATGCGCTGCTGCAGCGTGGTGACGGATGCGTACCACGGTTGTTCCGTGGCAGTGTCACCGGATGCAACCCGTGCCCCGGCGACCGGGGCGGCAAGCAGTGCGCAGGCGGCAAGCAGCGCAGGCCATGGCAATCGCGTGTACATGCGGATCCTCCCGTGCGGCGTCGTGTCGCAGACAATGCTCCCATCGTACCCGCCGGGACGGGCGCTACACTATGACGAAAGCACATGGGCGCGACGACTGCCGCCGAGGCGGTGTCCCCATGCTGCGGGACGGGGAGTCGACGAGTGGCTGGTTCGGGCAAATCGTGGCGCAGGCGTGTGGCGAGCTTGTCGTTCGTTCTGCTGCTGCTGGCCGCGTTCACGGCCATCGCCGGGAAGGTTCCCGATACCCTGGAACAGCGCATCAAGGCCTGCACCAGTTGCCACGGCAAGCACGGGCAGGGCGGCGGCAACGAATTCAATCCGCGTCTTGCCGGCAAGCCGGCGTTGTACCTGTACCGCCAGTTGCTCAATTTCCGCGACGGCCGGCGCAGCTACCCGATGATGCGGCACATGGTGCAGGGCCTGCCGGAGGCCTACCTGCACGAGATGGCCGATTACTTTGCCGCACAGGAGCCGCCCTGGCCGTCGTCCGGGGCATCGTCGTTGCCGCCGGCGCTGCTCGAACACGGGCGCGATCTGGTCGAACACGGCGATGCGGCGCGCCGGATTCCGGCATGCGCGGCCTGCCACGGCAAGCGCCTGACCGGGAGGCAGCCGGCCATTCCTCCGCTGATCGGCCTGCCCGCGGATTACATCCGCAACCAGCTCGGCGCATGGCGGGCCGGCACGCGCAAGGCGATGGCGCCCGACTGCATGGCCCGGGTGGCATCGCGCCTTTCGCCGCGGGACATCACGGCCGCGGCTGCATGGCTGGCGTCGCGGCCGCGGCCGGAGGATGCCGGGCCGGCACCCGCCGCGACGGCGCCGCTGCCGATCCGGTGCGGAAGCATCGAGCCGGTGCGCGAAGCCCCGACCGCGGACGACGGCGCGCCGCGCAGCGCACAGGTGGCGCGTGGCCGGTACCTGGCGCGCATCGGCGACTGCGCGTCGTGCCATACCGCGGCCGGCGGCCGGCCGCTGGCGGGCGGCAGGGCCATCCCGACGCCCTTCGGCACCATCTACACGCCCAACATCACCCCCGACAAGGCGACGGGCATCGGCACCTGGAGCCGGGACGACTTCTGGAAAGCGATGCACGCGGGCATCGATGCGGATGGCGATTACCTCTACCCGGCATTTCCCTTCACCTCGTACACGAAACTGACGCGCAGGGACGTGGACGCGATCCGTGCCTGGCTCGAGACCGTCGAGCCGGTGCACCGGGAGAACAAGCCGGACACGCTGTCGTTTCCCTACGGCATGCGCTCGCTGATGGCAGTCTGGCGCATGCTCTATTTCGAGGCGGGAACCTATCGGCCGGACCCCGGCAAGTCGGCACAGTGGAATCGCGGCGCCTACCTGGTGAACGGCCTGGGCCACTGCGCGGACTGCCACACGCCGCGCAACTGGCTGGGTGCGACGCGGGCGGACAGCGAGCTGGCCGGCAGCATGATTCCGGGGCAGCACTGGCATGCGCCCGACCTCGGCACGGCCGAAGGCAACGGGCTGGAAAACTGGAGCAGGAAGGACATCGTCGACTACCTGCACGGCGGCCGTTCGGCCCGGGACATCGCCTACGGTCCCATGGCCGAAGTGGTGCGTGAAAGCCTGCAGTACCTGACTCGCGACGATGCGCAAGCCATCGCGACCTACCTGCTGGATCGTCCGTCCCGGCCCACGCCGCGCGGGCATTCCGGTGGAAACCTGCCGCCGCCGGTCCGGCACTCGCGCAGGCGATACCAGCAAGGCGTCATCACGCGCGGCCGCGCGATCTATCGCAAGCAGTGCGCCGCCTGCCACGGCAGGCAGGGCCAGGGCCATGCGTACGTGTACCCGGCGCTGGCGGGCAATACCTCGTTGTTGTCGGGCACGCCCGTCAATGCCATCCGCAAGGTGCTGCTCGGCGGTTTTTCGCCGGCCACGAAAACCTGGCCGCGTCCGTATTCGATGCCGCCGTTCATCCAGACATTGAGTGACCGCGACGTGGCGGACGTGGTCACCTACGTGCGCCATGCCTGGGGCAACCAGCCGGCCACGCGGGAGCCTTATGCCACGGTGTCGGCGGAAACGGTCGGCAGGTACCGTTCGGCCTTCCGGCACTGACGCGTCACGGAGGCTGCATCCGCGCCTCGCGCCGGAGACGGGCAGGGGTCGCCCTGCCTGGTGCGGCGAGCCGGTCAGGGGGTCGCGATGCGGCCGGCCAGTTCGCGCCAGGGCTCGATGTCCCAGAAACGCCGCGCCTGCCCGGACGGCGAAGGCAGCACGCACACGGCGCTGTGGCCGATGGTTTCGGTCTGCATGCCGTAGGCGACGGCATGCCCGAGTGCTGTCCGTGCCGCGTTCTTGCTGGTGAAGGCGAGAAAGCGCGGCCGGAAGGTTTCGATCCTGGCGACCAGCGCGGCGGTGTCGAAGGCGCCCGCGGGCAGGTCGGCGTCGTTGCCGCTGTGGTGCTTGGCCAGGTCGGTCAGGCCGATGCCGTAGTCCGGCAGCAGCGGGTATTCGGCGGGTGCCAGGCGGCGCGGGGTGAAGCCGGCTTCGGCCAGGGCGCGCCAGAAGAAATTGCCGGGATGGGCGTAGTAGGCGCGCTCGGCCGCCGAACGCCGGCTCGGCGCGGTGCCGCAAAACACCAGCTCGAGGCCGGGTTGCAGCAGGTCCGGCAGGACGGGATCGTGCTCAGGCATCGCCGGCGAGCAGGAAGTCGGTGTACTGGAAGCGCCCGTCGCGCAGCACCGATTCGCCGTGTTGCAGCCTCAGTGGCCGGGCGAACAGCGGGCTGGCGTGGCTCAGGGTATGGAATTCGCCGTGTTCGCCGCAGGGGTCGGTGCCGGCCGGCAGCGAATCGATGAACGCGGCGTCGAATTCACGACCGCAGAAACCGGCATCCAGTTGCGTGGTGTCCACGCACGCCACGTTGGCGCGATGGCCGTCGGCGTGGAATTGTCGTGCCAGCTTTGCCGTGTCGCCACCCCACAGCGGGAACACCGCGCGCCATCCGGCACGCCCGAGCTGGCGCACGCGGTAATCGCGCACGTCCTGCAGGAAGATGTCGCCGAAGGCGCAGTGGTGCATGCCGGGCCAGTGCTCGCGGGCCTCGTGCAGCGCCTTTTCGTGCGCGGCCTCGTACGTGGCGTTGTCCGCCGGCCAGGGGATTTCCGCCTCGACCAGCGGCAACCCCAGTGCTTCGGCCTGGGCATGCAGCACGTCGCGGCGGATGCCGTGCATGGACACGCGATCGTAGTCGCTGGTCACGGTGGTCAACAGCCCGGTGACTTGCCAGCGGGCATCGGCGAGCAACCGCGCCAGCGCCATCAGGCAATCCTTGCCGCCGCTCCAGGACATGAGTACGGGTGTCGTCATGCCTGCATTGTGGTGCTTCGGCACCATGCTGTCATGCCATGCCTATCCCGCGAGCGCTGTCGGGCAGGGCGGGCATTGCCCGCCACGGGATGCCGGGCATGCGCGGGTCGTGTTCGGCGGGCAGTGCCCGCCCTGCAGGGGGCTGCTTGAATGTGGTGCGGCAACGGGAGGCAGACCCTCTCGTTTCTCGCTCCTCTTTGCTCGCTTCCCGCTTTTCAGGCCGCCTGGCGCGACGCCCGCTTGCGGTCGTTCTCGGTCAGGTGCTTCTTGCGCAGGCGGATGGCCCTGGGCGTGACCTCGACCAGTTCGTCGTCCT